>DATHQQ010000631.1:0-4874 GCA_035482595.1 Verrucomicrobiia bacterium | reverse complement strand
CCTAAATTTTATCAATTCTATTGATGGATATAAAGCCCCATCTCTGGACCGGCAGAGGCGCAGGGGCGCCGCCAATAAATTTGGAGCAACTGTCATGAGCAAGCTTCTCTTCGTCTCCTCGAGCATCTTGGGCGAGGATTCCAAGTCCCGGGCGCTGGGTCTCCACTTCATCGAGACCTGGAAGCGCCACCATCCCGGCACGAGCGTCGTCGAGCGCGATCTCGCGGCCGACACCGTCCCCCACCTCACCGGCGCGGTCCTGGGCGCCGCCCTGACCCCCGCTGAGAAGCGCTCGCCGGAACAGGGTGAAACGGCGGCGCTTGCCGATCGTCTCATCGAGGAAGTCGAGGCGGCCGACGTCATTCTCCTCGCGGTGCCGATGTACAATTTTTCCGTCCCCTCCACCTTCAAGGCCTGGATCGACCATATCGTCCGCGCGGGCCGCACCTTCCGCTATGGGCCCGAGGGGGCCGTCGGCCTGCTGCAGAACAAGAAGGTCTTCGTGGTCGCGAGCCGCGGCGGCGTTTACAGCAGTGGTGCCGGCAAGAGCATGGATTTTCACGAGCCCTACCTCAGGGGCGTGCTGGGCTTCATCGGCTTGAAGGACGTCACCTTCATCCATGCCGAGGGACTCGCCATCAGCCCCGAGACCGCCGCCGGCGCCCTCGACGGCGCGCGCGCCGCCATCGCCGAGCTGTTGCCGAAGGCGGCGGCCTAGGTCTTTCGCGCGGCGCCTCGCGGGCCTATCCCGCGAGGCGCCGGCGATCGTCAGCTCTGCGCCATTAGCCGGGCGACATCTCCTGCTCGCCCTGGTCGTGGTGCTGCCACCTCTGCCCGCCCATTCCCTTGTGGCGGCCCTTGCCGCTGTGGTCGAAGGCGATGCGCTGCTCCGGCGACAGCGACTGGTAGAGCGCCTCCAACGCCGGACGCGCCGTCTTCAGCGTGTCGAGCTTGTCCGTCAGCAGCTTCTCGACGCGGCTGTCGCGATCGAGCGCCGTCGAGGGCGTGTCCTTGGCCGGGACACCGGCGATGCAATCGTCCCTCATCGTCGCATTGCCTGCCGCCGTTGCCTCTTCCCACTTGTCCCACAGCGGCTTCTGATCCGCCGTCAGCTGGAGCTTGGCTTCGAGATAGGCGAGGCGCCCGGTGGAGCGGGCGAAATGCTCGATGCACATGTTCTTGGCAGCAGCCGGATCGCGCATGTGAGCGAAATGCCGGTGCATGGGTTTGGCGGAACCGTTGCTGCCATCGGCCAGCGTCACGCCGCTACCGCCCGTGGTTCCATCGCTTGAGGTTTGCGCCATCGCGCCGGTCGCGCAGATCAGGCTGATGGCGGCGGCGGCGAGAAGTCCTTTACGAGACATAGGTATCTCCGGTTGTTTTTGTGAAGATGCAGTATTCACGGGCCAGAAAGCGCATTCCTGCGCCTCTTACGTGCATAGGAATGAAAGCCGCCGGGAACTCCCGCCGGGAACCTTTCCACGGGAACCCTCGCCGAAACGTGATTGGCCGTGCATCGCGAGGCGGGCGCAGGCAGTCTATCTAGCGACTCCCATGACCTTCTCTCGTCGATGACGTTCCGCTCCATGACCTTGCCTTGGCAGAATCGCGGCGGCAGCCTTTCGCCCCTCAAGCTGATCGTTTTCCTGGCGCTCTTCGCCCCGGGGCTCTGGACCCTATTCGGCCTGCTCCATGGCAGCCTGGGCCCGCGGCCGCTGACCGAGGCGATCCATCAGACCGGTCTCTGGGCCGTCAGATTTCTGCTGATCTCGCTCGCCGTCTCCCCTTTGCGCCGAATCCTCCATTGGCCGCGTCTGGTCTTGGTGCGCCGGATGATCGGCGTCGCGGCCTTTGCCTATGCGCTCTCCCATCTGACGCTCTACGCCTGGGATCAGGCCTTCGATCTCAGCCTCGTCGCCTCGGAGATCCTCCGCCGGCTCTATCTCACCATCGGCTTCGCGACGCTGCTGTTGCTCGCGGCGCTGGCGGCGACCTCGACCGACGGCATGATCAGGCGCCTCGGCGGGTACCGCTGGCGCAACCTGCATAGCCTCGTCTATGCCATCGGGGTGCTGGCGCTGGTGCATTACTTCATGCAATCGAAGCTCAATGTGGCCGAGCCGGTCGCCGCCGCGGGGCTGTTTCTCTGGCTGATGAGCTATCGTCTGCTGGGGCGCTTGCGTCCCGAGGGTGCGGTGCCGGCCTGGGCGCTCCTTCTGCTTGCCATCGGCGCCGGCCTGGCCTCCGCTTTGGGCGAGGCCCTCTATTATGGCCTGGCCACCGGCATCGACCCGCGCCGCGTGCTGGCCGCCGATTGGACCTGGCCCTTCCTGGCTCGGCCCTGCTGGGTCGTCCTGCTGGCCGGCCTGGTGCTTGCAGGCCTGGCGGCCCTCAGGGCCCAGCGGCGCATGGGATCCGGCGCGCGGCTGGCCGATGCGCCCGCCTGACCCTCTGTCCAAAGTTATTAATCTCGAAGCCTGTTCATCTCAGACAGGTGCCTAGCGACACAGGGGCCTATGCGGCTATGATACCGGATGAATCCACAGTCGGATGGCCGGCGAGGGGGCAGGAATTACAAGGCTTGGTAGTCTAACGGTCCCCGGCAGCCGCCGCCCGGAAGAGCACACGACCTCACGCGCCTTGCCGCTCTCTTCCCCCGCTATCGTCGAATGCCGAGGCTGCGGACGGTTCTACCGGCTGCCCGCGCTGCGCAACGGCAGCCGCGCGATATGCCAACGTTGCGGGGGGTTGATTCGGCGTTATAGTGTCACCGGGCTCGACCGGACGCTGGCCTACAGCCTCTGCGGGCTGATCCTCATCGCCATCGCTAATAGCCTGCCCTTCATGACCCTGGATATCCAGGGGCAGCTGGAGACGGCCGATCTCGTCACCGGCTCGATCGAGCTCTTCAACCGCGGCATGTATCTGCTGGCCGCGGTGGTGATCGCCACCACCATCCTGGCGCCCCTGATCAAGGTCGGCAGCACGATCTACGTTCTGCTCGGCATCAGGATGCGCCGGCCGCCGCCCTTCATGCCCCAGGTCTTTCGCCTGGTCGAGAGTCTGACGCCCTGGGCGATGATCGAGGTCTATATGCTGGGCGTCTTCGTTGCCTATGTGAAGCTCGTGGATCTGGCGAGCATCCAGATCGGCGTCGCCCTCTACGCTCTGGTGACCCTGATGATCACCATGACGGCGGCCAATGCGGCGATCGATTCCGATGCGGTCTGGGAGGAGATGGAGCGCCGCGGCCTGGTACCCGCGATCCCGGGCGCCGAGGAAGGCCGTCGACTCTCCTGCCATGCCTGCGCCCTCGTCTTGCCCGAGGAGACGGAGGGGGGCGGTTGTCCGCGCTGCGGCACGACCTTGCATCGGCGCCGGCAAAACAGCCTGACGCGCTGCGCGGCGTTCGTGGTGGCGGCGGTGATTCTCTATGTTCCCGCCAATGTCTATCCGGTGCTGACGATCATCTCCTTCGGCAGCGGCTTCCCCAGCACCATCCTCGGGGGTGTCGAGGAACTGCTCACGGGCGGCATGTGGCCGCTGGCCCTGCTGGTCTTTTTCGCCAGTATCACCGTCCCGGTGCTGAAGCTCATCAGCCTCATCTACCTGATGCTCTCCGTGAAATTCAAGTTGCGGCGGCGCCTCAAGGACCGCACGCTGATGTACCGCATCGTCGATGCGGTCGGCCGCTGGTCGATGATCGACGTCTTCATGGTCTCGATTCTGGTGGCGCTGGTGCGCGCCGGATCGATCGCGACCATCGAGCCCGGCGTTGGGGCCACCTCCTTCTGCGCCGTCGTCATCATCACCATGATGGCGGCCATGAGCTTCGATCCCCGGCTGATGTGGGATGCGGCGGGAGAGAACGATGAGTGACCCCGGTTCGCTTCCACCGAACCCGTCGCCGCCGCCCTCCCGGCCCGATCCCACGGCCTCGATCAAGACCAGGGCCGAGCATGGCCGACGCTTCTCGCTCGTCTGGCTGATCCCTATCGTGGCCGCGGCGATCGGCGCCTGGCTCGCCTACAAGACCCTGTCGGAGCGCGGCCCGGAGATCACCATCCACTTCCAGACGGCGACCGGGCTTGCCGCCGGCAAGACGGAGATCCGGCACAAGAACGTCAAGCTCGGCGTCGTCGAGAAGGTCGAACTCGCCGAGGATATGGAGACGGTGGTGGTGACGGCGCGGATGGAGAAATGGGTGACGCCGGACCTCACCGAAGGCGCGCGTTTCTGGGTCGTCCTGCCGCGCCTCGGTCTCTCCGGCATCTCCGGCCTGGATACGCTGGTCTCCGGGTCCTATATCGAGCTCGATCCGGGTCCCGGCGAGAGCGCCCGAGTGTTTACCGGCCTCGAAGTGCCGCCGGTGGTCCGCTCCGGCGAGCAGGGCCGCGAGTTCGTTCTGCTGACGGACCGGCTCGGCAATATCGGCCCGGGCTCCTCGGTCTATTTTCGCGGCCTCGCCGTGGGCCAAGTCGCGCGCTATGAGTTGCCGGGCATCGACGAGCCTCTCCGGCTCCATATCTTCGTGCGCGCTCCCTATGCGAGCTATGTCTATGACGGCAGCCGCTTCTGGAACGCCTCGGGCATCTCGCTGAAGACCACCGGCCAGGGCTTCAAGCTGCAGCTCGAATCGCTGGATGCGGTGCTGGGCGGCGGCGTCGTCTTCGACACGCCCTCGACCGCGCGCATCGGCGAACCCGCCAAGGCGAATCATGTCTTCCCGCTTTTCGACGATGCCGACAGCGTCGAGAACGCCACCTATACGCATAAGGCGCCCTACCTCGTCTATTTCCTGGGCTCGGTGGCGGGGCTGCAGGCGGGCTCGCCGGTCCAGCTGCGCGGCATCACCATCGGCCAGGTGACCGATG
>DATHQQ010000630.1:0-12989 GCA_035482595.1 Verrucomicrobiia bacterium | reverse complement strand
TGACATAGCCAAGCTGGACATCGCGTATCACGCGGTGCTGCACCAGCTCAGACTTGCCGATCGGGAGGACGGCGCGACTCTCATAGTTGCGAAGCGCGTCATCGACCTCGCGATCATGGGCGAGCGCGAGATCGCTCGGGGCATGATCGGCAGGCTGCTTCCAGCCGCGGCAGAGCCGGTGCGAGCGACGAGTTCGGAGTGAGAGAAATCGGGCGCGGCCGAGGGCCGGTGCCGCAACTAGAACCGATATCCCAGGCGCATGCCGAGATTGTTCATGCCCGGATTGGTCGGTGCGAGATCGGCATTGGAGTAGTGCTCGTAGTAGATCGACACATTGACGTGCTGGTTGATCTCGTAACCCAGCTCCGCGTCGAGATGGAACAGGGCACGCGAGCCCATATCCTTGTTATTGGCGTCCTGGTCGTCGCCGGACAAGTTGCTGTTGTTGATCGCGCCGCCGAGGCCGAAGCTGGCGTAGACGCCATCATGGTCATTGAAGAGATTCTTGCCGATCTCCGCCGTCCAGTTCAGGCCGATATAGCCGAAGCTCGTGCCGCCCGCGGTATTGGCGGTGAAGCCGATGTCGGGCCGCGGGGCGAGTAGGATCTTGACCCATTCGGGGTCGTCCGGCGAGACGAGCCATTGCGGCGCGGTGAAGAGAATCTCGCCATTGATGTCGAGCCCATGCTCGATCTTCGGGCCGCCGACCCCGGTATCTGCCGACAGAAATCCCAGCTTGATCTCATCGACGATTCCGCCACCGGCGTAAGCCTCCGGCATCGACGGCGGCACGATGGCTATAAAACTAAGTAGCAATAAGAAACCAAGATTCTTACAGCGCATAAGCTGTATCCCCAGTCAGGCCATCAAGCCTTGGTTCTAGGACATGCCGTCAGAGCAATATTTGTCGGAATTCCCCCCGCCAGCGGTCAGTGGGTAAGGAAGATTTCACAATGTGGCGGCGGGGGCAAGCCGGTCGATGGGGCGCGGCAAACCTTTGGCGAACTATGTTGCTTTTGAGACTCAGCCCCGCTCCGCTCCCGGCCGGATGGGCGCCGGGTCGGGCTTCCGGTGCCGGCGAGTCGCCTCGATCAGGCGCTGCAGATCGGCCAGGTTGATTCCGTCGCCCGCCATCAAGAGATGCAGGATGGGATCCGCCAGCAGCTCCGACAGCGGGGGCTCCCCATCGGCCTTGAACATCGCCATCTCCCCTTGCTCTGTTGCCGCCTCAAGGCTCACCGGTGAGTGGGGCAGGCTCGGGACTGGATTGGGGCATTTTCTCGGCGAAGGGTAACGGTCTATGATCGCCCCCTACGTCGCTCGACTATTCCCTGGACCTTTGATGACCTTCCGTGTCGATCCCAGCCGCCTCGATCTCGCAGTCGAGTTCAAGGCCAATATCTATGGCCGGCATAGCGGCGATTTGCAGCGTATTCTCAATGCATTCCGCTCTGAACCTCAAGCTGGGCAATATGTCCTGATCCGGGAGGGCCGGCACGGTCCCTGGGCGCTGGCCGAATACGATCCGCGGCCCGGGCAGCTGCCGAGGCGACTCGGGCCCGTCTTCGAGACGACGGCCGAGGCGGAGTGGGCCGTCTTCAAATTGCGATGGAAGCGGCACACCGGCCAAGACCTCCCCCTCGACTGAACGGCCTCAGCATGCTGCAGATAATCGGCTATGCCGACCGCATGGCGGTCCGGCCCGGAGAGATCATCGAATTCAAGGTCAGTTGCGAAGCCGGGGCGACGCGCTATCGCGTCCAGATCCTCCGCCTCATCTGCGGCGACGACCGGCCGGAGGGCCCAGGCTTCAAGGCACAGCCCGTGGCGGCCAGCGTCAATGGCGACTACCCCGGCCGGCATCAGCCGATTCGCGCCGGCTCCTGCATCATTGTACCGCCGGCCCCGGCACTGGACCGGCTCGAGAGCTTCATCCTGGCCGCCAATATCTGGCCGACGATTCCGGAGGCGGGAGAGGAGCAGATCCTCATCGGCCGCCGGCGGGGCGACGCCGGTTTCGCCCTCGTCATCGGGCCCGCCGGCGACCTGGCGCTGCGGCTGGGCAATCAGTTCTTCGCCACAGGCAAGGTGCTGCGCGCCCGGCAGTGGTACGCCGCCGAGGCCCGCTATGACGCCGGCACCGGTCTTGTGGAGGTGACCCAGACCCCCCTTGGCGGCTTTGCCCGGGACGACAGCGCGGGCGAGGCGAGCGGGCGCGCCCATCCGGCCAATGCCCCCGCCGATTCTTCTCTGGTCATGGGCGAAGGATACAACGGCAAGATCGAGGCGCCGCGCCTCGTCGATCTCGCCCGCGGTATCGTCGGGCAATGGGATTTCTCGCAAGACATCGGCGGCACCCGGATCGTCGATCTGTCGGGCAACGGCCTGCATGGCGAGACGGTCAACCTGCCGACCCGCGGCATGACCGGTGCGGCCTGGAACGGCCAGGCCCTCCATTGGCATGAACGGCCCGATCTCTACGGCGCCATCCATTTCCATACCGACGATCTCTACGATTGCCGCTGGCGCACCGATTTCGCCTGGACGATTCCCGGGGGCCTGCCGAGCGGCATCTACGCCGCCCATCTCGCCGCCGAGGGCGAGACGCCCGGGGGCAAGACGCCCAAGAGCGAGACGGCAGAGGATTTCATTCCCTTCTTCGTGCAGCCGCCCCGGGGATTGGCGACCTCGCCGCTGGCCTTCATCGCCTCCACGGCGACCTTCATGGCCTATGCCAACAGCCACCATGGCTATGAGGATCCCATCGCCGAAATCTGCTACGGCGCCCTGCTGAAATTCTCCCCGACCGATCTCTTCCTGCTGCAGCGCCGCGACCTCGGGGTCTCCACCTACGACCGCCATCGCGACGGCAGCGGCGCCTGCTATTCCTCGCGGCTGCGCCCGATCCTCAATACCCGGCCGAAGCAACGGATATGGAACTTCAACGCCGATCTCCATATCACCGATTGGCTGGACGCCATCGGCCAAGGCTGCGACGTCATCACCGACGAGGACATCCACCGCGAGGGCCTGTCGCTGCTCGCCCCCTATCGCGCGGTCATCGCCGGCAGCCATCCCGAATATCATTCGGGTTCCATGCTGGATGCCTTCGATTCCTATCTCGCCCGCGGCGGTCGGCTGATCTATCTCGGCGGCAACGGCTTCTACTGGCGAACCGCCTTCCACGACAGCCTGCCGGGGGTGATCGAGGTGCGCCGCGGCGAGACCGGGACGCGCACCTGGGAGGCCGATCCCGCCGAGATGCATCTCTCCTTCACCGGCGAGCCGGGCGGGCTCTGGCGCAGCAGCGGTCGCGCCCCGCAGCGCCTCGTCGGAGTCGGCTTCGCCTCGGAAGGATTCGATGCCAATTCCTACTACCTGCAGACCCCGGCGAGCCGCGATCCGCGCGCGACCTTCATCTTCGAGGGCGTGGGGCCGGAGGAGCGGATCGGCGATTTCGGCTCCCTCGGCGGGGCGGCGGGCCTCGAGCTCGACATCGCCGACGAGCGCCTGGGCACCCCGCCCCATGCGCTGGTTCTGGCGAGCTCCGTCGAGCACAGCAATGTCTATGCCGTCACGCCGGAAGAGCTGATCTCGGCCCAGCCCGGCACGGACGGCATCGAGCATCCCAAGGTCCGCGCCGACATCGTCTTCTTCGAGACGCCGAAGGGGGGCGCCGTCTTCTCGACCGGCTCCATCGCCTGGTCATCGGCCCTGGCCCATAACAACTACGACAACAATGTCGCGCGCATCACCGGCAATGTGCTGAAGCGCTTCCTCGATCCGACGCCGATCGAGTAGGCGCGGCTCTTCTTCTCGTCATTCCCGCGAAAGCGGGAATCCAGGGCAACCGGCGGAGTCTACGGCCCTGGATTCCCGGGAATGACGGAAGAGAGAGTAGTGCGATCATCTAGCTTCTTGGCATCGCCTTCGGATTGCTGACCGCGAGCTTCGCCAGAACCTGCGCTGCGAGCCGATCGCGCAGCTCCGGATCACCGTCGTGCCGCCCCTCGCGGATGGCGAGAGCGAGCGGCTTCTCGTCCGGCTGATCCGGTTGCAGCACCGCCAGCTCGCGGGCCGCGATCGCCATGGCATTGGCGGTCATGCGGGCCTCGTAATGCCGGTCCGCCGGCAAGAGCGGTAGAAACTCCTCCAGCATGACGCGGCGCGCCTCCGCCAGCAGCATCTCGCCGGTGGGCTCGGCGGCGACGGCGGCCGGCAGCGGTGCCGGCGAGGGCCATGGGCCTGGTGCCAGAAGGGCGAGGGTCGAGAGCTCGAGCTCCGGCACGAGCCGGCCGGTCAGCGCCAGCTCCAAGGAGCGCTCGCCGCCCGCGATATGGCGAGAGGCCTGCTGCAGGGCAATGACGGCCCAGCGGATATGAGCCATGGCCTCCCAGAAATGCACGGCCGGCGGATCGATGCGCCGGCCCGAGGTGTGTTCATAACCGCGGTAGAAATCGGCCCGCGACGCGATGCCGCCCGCCTCCAGGTCTTCGGCGCCGAAACGCCAGCAGCGGGCGCAGAACCAGCCGATGTCGGTCATGGGATCGCCCCAGGCCGCGAACTCCCAATCGAGAATTCCCGTGAGGCCCGTGGCATCGAGCATGTAGTTGCCGGTCCGGAAATCCTGGTGGGTCAGCACGATCTCGCCGGCGGCGGGGGCCGACAGCTCCAGGCGGCGCAAGCCCCATTCCAGCACCGGGTGTCCCCGTTCCGAACGATCGAGATGGGCGCGCAGCCCGGTGATCGCGGCAAGCGCGGGGCTGCCTTGCGGCAGGGAAAGGAATTCCAGACCCCGCTCCCCGGGGCGGATGGAATGGATGCGCGCGAGCTCCGCACCAAGGCGTTCGGCAAGCTTGGCGCGGTCGCCGCCAAGCGACTTGTCCTTGACTACGCGATAACCCTGGGCGACGCCGGCGATGCGGCGCATGAGATAGAAAACCCGGCCCAGCACGGCGGGATCGCGGCAGAGCCAGAGCGGCTCCGGGACTAAGACGCCGGCGCCATGTGCGGCCCGGAGGATCGCGAACTCCTGGGCCCGGCCATGGCTGACGGCCAGTCCCGTGGGCGCATCGGTGCGCAGCACCAGCGCCGCCGCCGCGCCGCCGATCTCCGCCGTCACCAGCCAATTCTCCTGGATCGCGCCGCCCTGCAGAGGCCGTGCCTCGAGGATACGCACGGGCGCCCCAGCGGCCCCGGCCATGAAGCCGGCGAGATGCGCCTGGGCCTCGGGCTCCGCCAGAGTCAGCCGCGGCATCTCATGACCAGAAGTCGGTGCCCTCGGCCAGGAAGGCCCCAGCCAGCACCATCTTGTGGACCTCCGAAGCGCCGTCGACGAGGCGCGCCTGGCGGGCGTAGCGATACATCCACTCCAGCGGCGTATCCTTGGAATAGCCCCGGGCGCCGCAGAGCTGGATCGCCGTATCGACCGCCTTGTGCAGCGCCTCGGACACCTGGACCTTGGCCATGGAAACTTCCTTGCGGGCGAAATCGCCCTGATCCAGCTTCCAGGCGGCCTTGGCCGTCAGCAGCCGGCCGAGCTCGATCGCCATGGCCGCCTCGCCCAGGAGCCATTGCACCCCCTCATGCTTAGCGAGAGTGGTGCCGAAGTTCTGCCGTTCGCCGACATAGGCGGTCGCAATTTCCAGCGCGCGCTTGGCCATGCCGAGCCAGCGCATGCAATGGGTGAGCCGCGCCGTGCCGAGGCGGATCTGCGTCACCTTCAGCCCATCGCCCACCTCCAACAGGCGATTCTCATCGGGAATCTCCAGCCCTTCGAACAGCAATTCGCAATGGCCGCCATGCTCCTCCGGCCCCATGATCGGGATCCGGCGCAGGATCTTCCAGCCGGGCTGGTCGCGATCGAACAGGAAGGCGGTCAGCCCCTTGCGCGGATCGTCGGAGGTGCGGGCGATCAGGATGAAATGCTGGGCCGCGTCGGCGCCGGTGATGAACCATTTATGGCCCTCGATCACCCAGCGCGCCCCCTTCCTCAGCGCCCGGGTACGCATGGCGGCGGGGTCGGAGCCGCTGCCGGGCATGGGCTCGGTCATGGCGAAGGCGGAGCGGACGCGTCCCTCGACGATGGGCGCGAGCCAGCGCTGCCTCTGTTCGGCCGTGCCGGTACGGGCGAGGAGGATCATATTGCCGTCGTCCGGTGCGGCGCAGTTGAAGGCGGCAGGGCCGAAGATCGAACGCCCCATGGCCTCATAGCAGGCCGCCATGGCCGAGACATTGAGGCCGAGACCGCCCAGCTCCCGCGGCATCTGAGGCGCCCAGAGCCCGGCCGCCTTGACCTTGGCGCGCAGGGCCTCCAGCACCGGCAAGGCGATATTCTCATGCTCGTCGTAGTTCGCCCGGTTCGCTTCCAGCGGCATGATCTCGGCCGCGACGAAATCGGCGATCCGCCGTCGCAGGGCTTCGGTCTCTGGCGGCAGCGCGAAATCCATTCTCGTACTCCGTCGTTACGTCACAACTGCTCTTCCGTCATCGTGCCGAAAGCGTTTCGATGGCGAGGGTACCGCTCTACAGCGTAAGTCCGCCGTCGACGACCAGCACGCTGCCGGTCATATAGGCGCCGGCGTCGGAGGCGAGCAGCAGCAGCGGGCCCTCGAGATCGGCATGGGCGCCGATGCGGCGCTGGGGTATCCGGTGGATCAGCCCCTCGCCCTTCGGCCCCGACAGATATTCCTCCGTCATCTCGCTGGGAAAATACCCCGGGCAGATCGCATTGACCCGGATTCGATAGCGCGCCAGCTCCAGCGCCAGCGCCCGGGTCAGATGCACCAGACCGGCCTTGGAGGCGGCATAGCCGATCACCTGCTTCTCCGCCTTCAAGCCGAGGACGGAGGCGATATTGACGATGCTGCCGCCATGGCCGAGGCGCACCATATGCCGCGCCGTTTCCTGGGCCATCAGCCAGGCGCCCTTGAGATTGGTGTCCAGCACGAGATCCCAATCCGCCTCGCTCTGTTCCAGTGCGGGCTTGGCAACGGTGACGCCGGCATTGTTGACCAGGATGGCGATCGGCCCCAGCTCCGTCTCCGCGGCGGCCACGGCCTGCTTCACGCTCTCAGGCTTGGAGACATCCAAGACCACCGGCACCGCGCGGCCGTCGAAACCCTCGATCTCCTCGGCCAGCGCCGTGAGCGGGGCGATCTTCCGCCCGGCCAGGGCCACCCGCGCGCCGGCCCGCGCCAAGATGAGGGCGAACTGCCGCCCCAGCCCCCCGCCCGCACCGGTCACGATGGCCGCACGTCCGGCAAGATCGAAGCCCGGCATCAGCGTTCTCTCAGCAAATAGAAGGTGGTCGCGATCACGGCCAGGAAGGTCAGGAGCGAGGGCAGCCAGTAGGTCACAGCGAGCAGGATCGTCAACGACCAGGACATGAAGATGCCGATCTGAAGCGCCTGGTTGACGACGAAGCAGACGAAGCGGGTCTTGACGCCGGGGGCGCGCCAAGCGGCGATGAGGGTGGCGCCGTAGAGGACGAGCCAGGCGTAATAGAGGACGAGATTGGCCGTGTTGAAGGGATTGACCTCGTCGTAGATGCGCTGGAACTGGGCGTAGAGAGACTGCATCGCCGCTCAGCCTTGCGCCGGGTCCAGGGATCTGGCCCGCTCCCGCAGGACATATTTCTGGATCTTGCCGGTCGAGGTCTTGGGCAAAGGCCCGAAGACCACGGTTCGCGGCACCTTGAAGCGGGCCATGTTCTCGCGGCAGAAGGTGATCACCTCCTCCGCCGTCACATCGCCTGCCTCGGCCCGCGGCAGGACGAAGGCGCAGGGATGCTCGCCCCAGGTCGCATCCGGCCGGGCGACCACGGCGGCTTCCAGCACCTTGGGATGGCGGTAGAGCACCTCCTCGACCTCGAGGGAGGAGATGTTCTCGCCCCCGGAGATGATGATGTCCTTGGAGCGGTCCTTGACCTCGACATAGCCGTCGGGATGGCGCACGCCGAGATCGCCGGTGTGGAACCAGCCGCCCGCGAAGGCCGTGTCGGTCGCCGAGGGATTCTTGAGATAACCCATCATGACGGTATTGCCGCGCAGGAAGATCTCGCCCATGGACTGGCCGTCCCAGGGGGCCTCCACGAGAGTCGCCGGGTCGGCGACCATGACGCCCTCCAGGGTCAGATAGGTCACTCCCTGGCGCGCCGTCAGCCGCGCCCGCTCCTCCAGGCTCAAGCCGTCCCATTCGTCATGCCAGGCGCAGATCAGGCCCGGGCCATAGCATTCGGTCAGCCCATAGGCATGGGCGACGCGGAAGCCGTTGCGTTCCATGGCGGCGATGATGGCGCTGGGCGGCGCCGCGCCGCCGGTCGTGACCGAGACGCTCTGGTCGAAAACCTGCTTGGCGGAATCGGGGGCGTTCGCCAGCATGTTCAGCACGACCGGCGCGCCGCAGAGATGGGTCACGCCCTCGCGCTTGATCGCGGCATAGACCAGGGCCGGATCCATCCGGCGCATACAGACATGGGTGCCCGCCACGGCGGTGACCGCCCAGGTGAAGCACCAGCCGTTGCAATGGAACATGGGGAGCGTCCACAAATAGGTGGACTGGCGCGTGAGCCCGGCGGTCATCGCCACCCCCAGCGCGTTCAGATAGGCGCCGCGATGGTGGCAGACCACGCCCTTGGGATTGCCGGTGGTGCCGGAGGTATAGCCGAGGCTGATGGGGGCCCATTCATCGGCCAGAGTCTCGGCGCGAAAAGAGGGATCGCCCGTGGCGATAAAGGCCTCGTAGTCCATCTCGCCCAGCCGCCGTCCGGCACCCCCGCCGAGGGGATCATCGATATCGATCACCGTGATGCTTCGGCCGATCTGCCGCAGCGCCGGCTCGATGACGTCGGCATATTCGCGGTCGGTGATCAGCAGCTTCGCCTCCCCATGCTCGAGGCAAAAGGCGATGCTGGCGGCATCGAGCCGGGTATTGAGGGCGTTGAGAACCGCACCGGCCATGGGCACGCCGAAATGGGCCTCCAGCATGGCCGGCACATTGGGCGCCATGACGGCGACCGTGTCGCCCTCCCCGATGCCCCGGCGGCTCAGCGCCGAGGCCAGCCGGTGGCAGCGCTCGCGGAACTGAGCATAGGTGAAGCGACGGTCGCCATGAATGACGGCGGTCTTCTCGGGATAGACCTGGGCCGACCGCTCGAGCAGGGAGATCGGCGTCAACGGCGCATAATTCGCCCGGTCGCGCTCCAGATGCTGACGATAGATGTTGGACGGCATTCGGCCTGCTCCTCCCCCGCCGGGACCCCTCTCCGCACCCTGGGCGGGCACTATATTCCCCTCGCCCGAGCCACCGGACATCCTCTAGCATATCGCCATGCAGCTCGACATCTTCTCGGACACCATCTGTCCCTGGTGCTATGTGGGCAAGCGCCGACTGGCCCGCGCGCTCGCCATGCGCCCGCAGCCGAAGCTCGTCATCCGCTGGCGCGCGTTCCAGCTCAATCCGGGCATGCCGCCAGAGGGCATGGAGCGCAGCCGCTATATCGAGGCCAAGTTCGGCGGGGCCGAGCGGGCGAAGCGGATCAACGACGCGGTGACGACCGTGGGTGCCAGCGAAGGCCTCGACTTCCATTTCGAGCGCATCCGGCAAACCCCGAACACCCTGGCCTCCCATCGCCTGCTCCGCCTGGCCGCACGCCACGACCGGCAGGACGCTCTGCTGGAGGCGCTCTTCGCCGCCTATTTCGTCGCAGGCCGCGACATCGGCGACCTTGGCGTGCTGGAGGATCTGGCTGCCGCCGTCGGGCTCCTCGACGCCGCGGCCTTTCTCGCCCATGGCGATGGGATCGAGGAGGCGAAGGCCGAGGATGCGCTGGCCCGCCGCCAGGGGATCAACGGCGTGCCCTGCTTCATCTTCAATGGCCGGTTCATGCTCTCCGGCGCGCAGGAGCCGGAAAGCTTCTTCCAGCTCTTCGACCTGGCGCGCGAGGAAGAGGCGACGGCGCTGCGCGAGAGCGCGCGCTAGAAGCTTCGCCATGGGAAACGAGCCCATCGCCGACAATCCCCCGCCCGGGGTCTTCCTCTGCCCGCATTGCGGTTCCGACGTCGAGGCCGATATCCGCACCACGCTTTCGATCCCCATGGTCGAATCCAAGCATCCCTGGGACCCGGTCTTCGAGCTACGCCATTGCGAGAGCTGCGGCGCCACGACACCCGCCCAGCTCGCCGAACGCTGGGGTGGCATCGACGCCGCCGAGGCTCGCCGGCAATGGCAGACAATCTTCCGCGACAGCAGCCCCTTCCAGGCCTTCTACTGGCGCGCGAGCCTCCCAGCGGATTGACCACTATCCCCCTCGCCCCCGTTCCGGGGGCAAGGGGGAAAGAGGACGCTACCCCGGCCGCCGCATCGCAAAGAAATCGTCGACGCTGGCGTAGTGCGAATAGCCCAGGCGCGCGATGGGGCGGGCGGCGATGATGTCGACGCGGCCGTTCTTGATCAGATGATCGGCGATATGGATTCCCACGACCTCGCCGATGATCATGCAATTGGGCTCCTTGGGATCCCAGCTCGGCAGGTCGATCACTTTCCAGAGGCGGCATTCGAGCTGGGTCGGGGATTCCGCCACCCGCGGCGGGCGCACCAGCCGTGAGGGAGCCGCGGTCAGGCCGGCCGCCTGCATCTCATCGACCCCCGCCGGCAGGGTCGCCGAGGTCGCGTTCATGGCCTCGCGCAGATCCCAGGTCGCGAGATTGCAGACGAACTCCTTGGTCGCCTCGACATTGGCGCGGGTGTCCTTGATCGGCCGGTCCGGCTTGCGTCCGCTGGGCGAGAAGGCAACCGTCGGCGGATCCTCGGACATGGCGTTGAAGAAGCTGAAGGGCGCCAGATTGACCCGGCCCTCCGCATCCAGGCTCGTGACCCAGCCGATGGGACGCGGCACCACCAGGTTCTTGAAGGGATCGACCGCCATATCCTGGGGGCCGTCTTTCGGCTCGTAGAACATCGATGCTCCTGTTCAGGCGGCCAGGGACGCCAGCTTCTGCATCAGCTTCTCGATCCCCTTGACGCGCTCGGCGGGGTCGCCCCAGGACTGGCGGAAGACGATGCGCTGGTCGGGGCGCACCGTCGCCTTGTCGCCTTGGCTGGTGATATAGCCGATGAGCCGTTCCGGCTTGGCGAAGCGGCTGTCGCGCAGGCTGACAACCGCGCCCTTCGGCCCCGCCTCAACCTTGTCGACATTGGCGGCGCGGCAGAGGCGCTTCAGGGCCACGACCTTGAGCAGATTCTCCACCTCCGCCGGCAGCGGACCGAAGCGGTCGATCATCTCGGCCGCGAAGGCGTCGATCTCCTGCTGGTCCACCAGCGAGGCGATACGCCGGTAGAGGGCGAGACGCACTGGCAGGTCGGCGACATAGGCCTCCGGGATCAGCACCGGCATGCCGAGGCTGATCTGCGGCGTCCAGGCATCCGCGGGTGCTGCCTGAGCCTGGCCGCGGGCCTCGGCCACCGCGTCTTCCAGCATCTGCTGGTAGAGCTCGATGCCCACCTCGCGGATATGGCCCGACTGCTCGTCGCCCAAAAGATTGCCGGCCCCCCGGATATCGAGATCGTGGCTCGCCAGCGAGAAGCCGGCGCCGAGCTGGTCCAGGGTCTGCATCACCTCGAGCCGCTTCTGGGAGGTGGGCGAGAGCTTGCGCTCCGGCGGCAGGGTCAGATAAGCGTAGCCGCGCAGCTTGGAGCGCCCGATCCGCCCGCGCAGCTGGTAGAGCTGGGCCAGGCCGAACATCTCGGCGCGGTGGACGATCATCGTATTGGCGGTCGGGATATCGAGGCCGGATTCGATGATGTTGGTGGAGAGCAGCAGGTCGTACTGCCGGTCGTAGAAGGCTGTCATCGCCTTCTCGAGCTGGCTCGGGGCCATCTGGCCATGGGCCGCAACCATCTTGATCTCCGGCACCAGCTTGCCGATGCGCTCGGTGAGGCGCGCCATGTCCTCGATCCGCGGGCAGACATAGAAGACCTGCCCGCCGCGATAGTGCTCGCGCATGATCGCTTCGCGCACCACCACGGGATCATAGGGAAGCACGAAGGTCCGCACTGCCAGCCGGTCGACGGGCGGTGTCGCGATCAGGCTCATCTCGCGCACGCCGGAGAGTGCCAGCTGCAGGGTGCGCGGAATCGGCGTCGCCGTCAGGGTCAGCACATGGATATCGGCCCCGATCCCCTTCAGCTTCTCCTTCTGCGTCACGCCGAAATGCTGCTCCTCATCCACGATGACGAGGCCGAGATTGTCGAACTGCACGGCCTTGCCCAGCAAGGCATGCGTCCCGATGACGATATCGACCCGGCCGGCGGTGATCTCCTTCTTGGTCTCCGCCGCATCCTTGGCGCTGACCAGGCGGGAGAGCTGGCGCACCCGCAGGGGCAGCCCCTCGAAACGCCGGGTGAAGGTCGCGAAATGCTGGCGGCAGAGCAAGGTCGTGGGCGTGATCACCGCCACTTGCCGACCGCTCATGGCGACCACGAAGGCGGCGCGCAGCGCCACCTCGGTCTTGCCGAAGCCGACATCGCCGCAGACCAGCCGGTCCATGGGCCGTCCCGAGGCCAGATCCCCCAGCACTTCCTCGATCGCCCGGGTCTGGTCGTCGGTCTCCGCATAGGGGAAGCGCGCGCAGAATTCGTCATAGAGCCCGGCGGGGGGCGAGATGGGATCTGTGCTGCGCAGCGCCCGGGCGGCCGCCGTGCGCATGAGCTGGGCAGCGATGTCGCGCAGCCGCTGCTTGACCCGCGCCTTGCGTGCCTGCCATTGGGCGCCGCCCAGGCGGTCGAGCTGGACCGGCGTGTCCTCTGCGCTGTAGCGCGAGAGCACTTCGATGTTCTCGACCGGGACGTAGAGCTTGTCATTGCCCTCATAGACGACCTTCAGGCAGTCATGGGGCGCGCCGCCGACATCGAGGGTCTCCAGCCCCTCGTAGCGTCCGACGCCATGGTCCACATGGACGACGAAATCCCCCTCGGCGAAGCTGGCGAGC
>DATHQQ010000629.1:0-17572 GCA_035482595.1 Verrucomicrobiia bacterium | reverse complement strand
ACACGAGCCAGCCGTCATCGCCCGACGCGGCCGTGGTGGAGGCATAGCCCTCATGGGCATAGTTGACCATGTAGGCGCCCGACGCACCGATCGAGAAATGACCGATGCCTACTTGGATGCCGGCCTGATACCAGGAGGGCTTGTTGTTGGTGTTGCCCCCAGCCGGGGTGTGCTGCGTGAAGGCCCACTCGCCGCCGCCGCCGGCCGTCAGGTTCCATCCGCCGAAGTCGTGGGTGTAGTCGATGCCGACCGACAGAATGTTGTTGCCGGTATTGCCCGGCCCCGGCGCCGTGACGTCGGTGCCGTAGGAAAGACCATTGCCCGCCCGCCGCTGGCCGCCCGTCGGTGTGAAGGAGATGCCGAAGGTGAGGCCGCCGAGGGACGGCGAGAAGTACATGATCTTGTTGCTCTTGCCATCAATCCCGAAGCAGGTACCCATCGAGCCCATGGGCGCCACGCCGAAGGTGGAGAAATAACCGGCCGGCGTGTTGCTGACGTTTGCCGTTCTGGTGTTCTTGTTGCGGGCCTGCGCAAAGCCGACGTCGCTGAAGGATTCGTTCGGGCTGTTGACACCGAAATTGGAGGTCACATTGCCGGGATCCTGAACGCAGTCGGTGGCCAGCGCCGAGTCCGCCTCGCCGACACGGACCAAACCGAACTTGCCGCTGAAATCGGCATAAGCACGGTTGACCTGGGTCGTGCTGCCAGACTTGGCGACGTTTTCGCCGTTCAGGCCAACCAAGACGCGGACAGAAATGCCATTGTCGAGGGTCGTCTGACCCGTGAAGTTCACACGGATTTCCTGGCGCATCGACACGTTCTGGCGATCGAAGTTGCCGAGACCCGCGGTCGAAACACCCCCGCCCCCAGTGGGATGTTGGGTCGTCGGATCGTTGCCGAAACTACCGCCGATCGCATTACGGTAGAAGCCGGTGATGCCGAGCTTCAAACCGCTGGCGGCCGGCGCCTCGCCCGCCGTCAGGCCAACGGCGATCAGGGCGGTCGTTCCATATAGAGTTTTTTTCATGATCGAATTTTCCTCTGTGTGCTGTACCGAATCGAGTCACGTTCGACCGTGCCTCTATGCGTCCCCTTCAAGACCGTGACACCGCTGCGTCTTCCGGCCACTTCGAGTGCCATCGGCAGTCCCACGACGTCTGTGTCGCCATAGTCGCAGCCTGTGCTGGCGGCGTCTTATGCGGCGCTATTCGAAGATATGATTCGTTGGTGAAATCATCCGCTCCGCGTGCGACGTCCCGGCTCAAGCGGCGCAGGCATCGGCCTCACGAGCGGCCGCCCAGATAGAGCGACTCGCCCCGGAGCCGGCGGCACGACGACGCTATGAGTTGTGGTGCGCTACAAACGGATCTCTTGCCCGACCGGAATCTCGCTAGGCTTGCGCGAAAAATGCCAACATCGAGCGCGCTTTCCATAACTTTCGCCAGCAACAGATAAGACAACTCTGGCGCCTCACCCCAGATGATGAGCCGGGGAGGCTGCGAGATGGGCCGTGTCGAGGGCAGCTCAGTAGGGTGTAACTGGCGGTCCCCGATCTGCCCACTATGCTGCTGTGCCAATCACCTCAGGTTAGAAACCGGGCCGCCATGAGCGGAATTCTTGGCCGGAATTCACCGCGGGGACGCCGGATTAGATCACTGCAGGAGAAACGATGAGATTGAGCAATGATCTAAAAACTTCGACCAGTAACAGATAAGATAAATCCCGCACCTCTCCCCACGTCTCAACTGCGACGGAATCACCGCCGCGGATGAACAGACCATCGGTCTAGAGAGGTCCACAATGTACGCTATCTCCAACGAGAGAGCCCGCCGTGCACGACTGGCGATCGTCCTGGCGGCAGGGTTCTTCTTGCTGCCGGTCACGGCCGGTCACGTCGGCCAGATAGGCTACGCCAGCGCATGGGCGGGCGATCAGGGCGGCGGTCACGACCAGGTGCGCGGGACCCAAAGCTATACCAAACATTCGGCATCAGCGCCCGCGCCGGTGCCGGACACACCCTGCCAATCTTGCACGACGGGAGCGATGGGCAGCGGGTATGTGCCGCCCGTACAACAGAATTACACAAACTATTCCGCACCAGACAACCCGCCGGCGACGGCACCCTGCCAATCTTGTATGAACGGAGCGATGGGCAGCGGGTACACGCCGCCATTCAGCCGGTGAACGACACATCCAAGCGGCCTCGGCACCGCCAGCGAGATGTGAGCTTTCAATAGACTGTCCATCCGGTCCAGGCCTCGGAAGCCGAGGCAGCGACGCTTTCAGGGCCGGCCGGATGAACATCGATGCGAATTGTCGCCTCGCCGCATCGCCGGACGGGGTGGCGCCACACTCCTGAGCCCCACTCATCATTGAATGGAATAGATATGGCCTTCTTTATTCCGGCCTTCATCAGCACCTTCAAGGCATACGCCTTCGGGGGTGAAATGAGGTACCCATGCCGGACGACAGAGTAACGGTTGCGCTGCGCCCGGATGCATCGGGTTCCCCGGACGGGCGATCGGACAAGCCGGTTGAACCCTCTGCTCCGCCCCAAAATTCGCCAAAGCCTCCGGCCCGGCGCTGGCTGCGCCGGGTGCTGTTTCTGCTGTTGCCGCTTGTGCTCGTTGCCGGCGGGTATTGGTATGTCACCGGCGGACAGGTGATGTCGATGGACGACGCCCTTGTCGAAGCCGACAAGGTCGGTGTCTCGACCGATGTCTCCGGCATCGTCAAGGAAGTCGATGTCACGGAGAACCAGCGGGTCAAGGCCGGCCAGCTCCTGTACCGCCTCGATGATCTCCCGTTCAGGCTCGCGCTGGAGCGCGCCGAGGCTCAGCTCGGCATGGTTCGCGACGACCTCAACGCGATGAAGGCAAACTACGGGGATATGCAGGCGCGGATCAAGCAGGCACAAAACGATGTCGGCTACTTCGGCACCCAATTGCGCCGAGCGCAGAGCCTCCTGACTGCGCATTTCGCCTCCCAGTCGGCCTACGATACTGCGAACCGGGATCTGCAGAACGCGCAGCAGAGTCTCGCCTCTCTCACTCAGCAGCTGGCGGCGATCGCCGCCAACCTCGACGGTGATCCCCAGGGCCCGGTCGAGCAGAATCCGCGCTATCTCGATGCTCTGGCGCAGCGCGACGAGGCTGCGCGACAGCTCGATCACGCCGCCGTCAGAGCGCCTTTCGCCGGCATCGTGACGAATGTGCCTTCGATTGCACCGGGCAAATACCTCGCGGCTTCCACCACTGCTTTCTTCCTCGTCGCCACCAACCATGCCTGGATCGATGCGAACCCGAAAGAGACGGAGTTGACCTATGTGCGGCCCGGGCAGCCCGTCACCGTGACGGTGGACACCTATCCGGACGCGAATTGGCGCGGCACCGTCGCGAGCATCAGCCCGGCGGCGGCGGAGGAGTTCTCGCTGCTGCCAGCGCAGAATACCAGCGGCAATTGGGTGAAGGTGGTGCAGCGCATCCCGATGCGCGTGCGTGTCGACACGAGCGATAGGAATTTGCCGCCGCTACGCGCCGGGATGAGCGTCGAGGTCGATGTCGATACCGGTCATCGGCGGGGCTGGCCACATTTCTTGACCGCGCTATTCGCTCACGCAGGGCGGGAACCGTGATGCCTGCACAACCCAAGCCGGATGGCGGCAATCGGGCGGCAATCACCGTCTGCGTGATTCTCGCCACCCTGATGCAAGCACTCGACACGACGATCGCCAATGTCGCGCTGCCTTACATCCAAGGCAGCGTTTCCGCGACCCAGGACGAGATCGCCTGGGTGCTGACCTCCTATCTCGTAGCCGCCGCGATCATGACTCCGCCGACCGGTTTTCTCTCGAGCCGTTTCGGGCTCAAGCGCGTTTTTCTCGTCTCGGTCGCCGGCTTCACCGTTGCCTCGATGCTGTGCGGCATGGCGCAGTCCTTGGTGCAGATCGTGCTCTTCCGGATTCTGCAAGGCTCGTTCGGGGCGGCACTCGTCCCGCTGTCGCAAACCGTGCTGCTCAATATCAACCCGAAGGAGCGGCAGGGATCCGCGATGGCGCTTTGGGGTGTCGCGGTGATGGCTGGGCCCGTTCTCGGGCCGGTTCTCGGGGGCTGGCTGACCGAAGCCTATACGTGGCGATACGTCTTCTACATCAATCTGCCGATTGGCATCCTCGCCTTCTTGGGCATGACGATGTTCCTGAAGGAGGCTCCACCGAACGCTGCCGTAAAACTGGATTGGTTCGGCTTCGGCAGCTTGAGCCTCGCGATCGGCGCGGCCCAGGTGCTGTTGGACCGCGGCGAGGAGCTGGACTGGTTCGGCTCCGGTGAAATCGTCATGGAGGCAATCGTCGCCGGCTCGGCGTTGTATTTGTTTCTCGTCCACACCTTCACCGCGGCCGAGCCCTTCGTGAAGCCCGCGCTGTTCCGCGACCGCAACTTCACGGCCGGCACTCTTTTCGTTGCGATCGTCGGCCTCACCTACTACGCCTCGCTGGCGCTGCAGCCCCCTTATCTTTCGAACCTCATGAATTACCCGATCGTCACGGCCGGCCTCGTCCTGGGGCCTCGGGGCCTCGGCACGATGGGCGCCATGATGGTGGTCGGAAAGCTGGTCGGGCGGATCGATACGCGCATCCTTCTGGGTACCGGCCTCGGACTGACCGCCTGGTCATTCTATGCGATGACCGGCTGGACGCCCGACGTTTCGCAGACGACCATCATCGTCGTCGGGCTGATCCAGGGCGTCGGCCTCGGCTTCCTCTTCGTGCCGCTCAGCGCAGTGACCCTATCGACGCTGCCGCCGGCGCAGCGGACCGAGGGCGCCGGCCTCTACAACCTGTCGCGCAACATCGGCTCGAGTGTCGGCATCTCGGTGGTGAACAGCCTGCTGACACAGAACACGCAGATAAACCACGCCGAAATCGCGCAGCACGTCACGGCCGTCAACCGGGTATTCGAGGACCCGATGATCGCACAGTTCTGGAATCCGGTTGGCGCCGCCGGACGCGCCGCGCTCGATGCCGTCGTCACCCTGCAGGCCAAGATCATTGCCTATATCGACGATTACAAGTTGCTGATGATCGCGACGCTCGCCGTGATTCCGCTGCTTATTGTCTTCAAGAAGCCGTCCGGGGGCGGCGGCGCGGATCACGCGGGCGGGATGGAACTATGACCGGCCGGGCACGCCGCGGCGCGGCTTGGGCCGCTCTGCCGCCCGGACCGGGCGAACCGACGCTTGATCAGCTCTTGGCCGACCCCATCGTGCAACAGCTTATGCGTCGCGACCGGATCGATGAATCGACAACCCGCCGGCTCTTCCAACGGGCGGCGCTCGCCAGAACAACACGGATTCTGGGCAGCATACCCCCGGGATCGTGCGGCGAGGATGACCCGATCACGATCCTCTGGTTACTGCACGAGACCGCTCGGCTGTGGCGGAAGCGCTACGAGAGAGAAATTCGCGCCCGGATTCCCGGCATGACCCGAGCGCGATGCGCGGTGCTTGTCCACCTCGCGCACTACGAAGGGGTCAATCCGCCGGGCCTCGCCCGAGCCCTCAATATCAAGCCGACTACGCTCCTTCGCCTGCTCGGCCGGTTGGAAGGAGTAGGCTTCATCGCGCGCATGCCGGACCCTCGGGACCCCGACGCTTACGTCCTGGCGCTCACGGCTGAAGCGCTTCCAATGATCGAGCGTATCTATGGGCTGGCAAGGAGGGTCTACGACGAGGCGCAGCTCGGGATCTCCAATCTCGAGGCCAACCAGTTGCTCACCCTTCTTCACCGTTTGAAGCCGAATCTTTCGGCTCGGCCCAGTCAGATGCCACCCGGCGAGCCTGTTCGCAGGTGCGGCGGTGCTTAGCCGGACCGTGCCAGACAGCCCGGCCATCCTCGCCTCATTGAGCGAAGGTTTCGTCTGCAAAATCATCGATTGGCTTTCGGGGGATGAATGCCACGAACTCGACCTCTCCGGCCTGACCGCCGGTCTCGGAGTCAGAATGCGTGCTGCCGGAATCCCACTCGATCGGATGGCGCTGCACATGCGCACCCTCCATCCGCTAATTCGAGGCAGGACTTTCGCATGGGCGCCCAATGAGCCGGTTGAGTTTTTGGACCTTCAACATGGCGCCGACGCATCGGCGTTGCTCGGAAACCCGGTACATCACGTTGTGAATGCACTTGAGTGGCTGACTCTGCGACTGGATGACCCATCCACAAAGTGGCCGACGCCTGATGCCTTCCGTGAACGAAATCTTACCGAGCTTTTGATTGCACCGCTGCTTCATGGTGGCGAGCTTGCCAGCGCGGTCACCTTCGGTACCAGACAGCCGAAGGGATTCACCCAATCTCAACGGGCATTGCTGCAAGCGGTCGTTCCGGCGCTCCGCAGTGCTTCGGAACTCAAACTGTTGCGCCACGTGGAGACGACTCTTCTGACCACCTACGTTGGCGCGATAGCCGGACAACACATCCTGGCCGGCCACATCAGGCGCGGCGATGTCGAGACCCTCGATGCGGCGCTGATGCTATGCGATCTGCGTGGATTCACGGCGCTTTCAAATCAACTGCCGGAAGAGAGGGTCCTTGAAATACTGAACATATACTTCGATCAGGTCGTACCTGCGATCACGAATGCCGGTGGTGAAATCCTGAAGTTCATGGGTGATGCCGTGCTCGCATATTTCAACCACGAGGACGGCGCGGCGGCGAGCTGCGTCGCCGCGTTCGATGCTGCCCGCGAGGCACTAGCGCGCCTTGCAGCGGTATCGAATACCGGCTCCGACTTGTCCGTCGGCGTCGCGCTTCACTATGGCAAAGTGAGTTACGGCAATATCGGCTCAGGCAATCGGCTCGACTTTACCATCATCGGTCGAGACGTGAATCTCGTGAGCCGCATTGAGGGCATATGCGCTTCGACCGGACACTCATTGGTGATGTCCAAGCGCTTCGCCAGTCTCCTGGCAGCATCTCACTTCGTATCGATCGGGCGGCATAAGCTTAAGGGGTTTGCTGAGCCCGTTGAGTTGTTTAGTTCGACAATCCTCGATGATCAGGCCACGCTCGCCACGTCGGCTCCGCGGGCGACCTAGGGCACGATCGCGGCCATCACCCGGTTGGCGCACATAAGTTGGGCGCGGCCCAAAGGCAGAGAAGCGACTGCCCTGCCTCAGGGCGTATCCACCGGTGCCGGCTGGACCGCGCGCAGCAAGGCCTTGCGGGCCTCCCATTGCCCGGCGGGGTCGAGGGTCTCGATGAATTGGACCTCGCCGCCGGTCAGCAGCGCGACCGGCAGTCCGTCGCGATAGAGCAGGCGATTGCCTGTGAGGGCGGCGAGCTTGGGGCCGGGTGTCAATATGCCGACGAGATTCAGCGGATCGGCGCCTGAGATCGAGATCAGATTCCCGTCGGGCTTCCTGCGGCGCGCCTCGCGCAGCGCACCCACGGCATTGGGCAAAGCGAATTGCTCGCCCGAGAAGCCGGCGACGAAGCGACCGCCGCGGATTTCGCCCCTGGCTTCGAGGCGGCGATAGACCCGGAGCAGATCGCGCCAGGGCGGCAGCCAGCCGGCCTCGCGCTCGATGAGGCGCCAGAAGACCACGCCATAGCGCAGCAGCAAGGCGCGGGCCACATGCTCCACGGCCTCCGGCTTCACGGGCGCGCCGGGCTGAGCCGCTCCCGGTCGGCGGGTCAGAGCCCAGCGGCCGGCATCCTCCATGCCGAAGGTCACGGTGCGCCGCCGACGGCGCCCTCCGGAGAAAGGCCGGCGCCGGTCCGAGGGCGTGAGCAGAGCGCGCAAGCCGCCGAAGCTGTCGGAGTTCACCAGGCCCAAGGCGACCAGCTCGGCGAGCGCGTCCTCGGTCTGAGTGCGCAGCAGGCCGGTGCCGTCCACCAACTCGTCGAAGAAGGAGGCGCCGCGATCGCGGATGAAGCCGGCGACGGTCTGGGCATGGGCGCTCGGTTCCACGGCATCCATGCTGGGTGAGAGCGATGACCAGAGCGGAGCGTTGCGGCGCGCGAGAAGCGCGATGGGCGTCGTGCGCACGGGCGTGGCGCCGCGATCGCCGCCGCCGGTCTTGACATCGCGCGGCCTAAGCCTCGCCCATGATATCCGTCCGGCGAGGCATTGATCGTCGAGCCAGGAGGGCTCGTATTCGCCAATCCGCGCCGGCAGGATCTCGCTTTCCCAGGCGCCGGCCGGGGCCTCGAAGCCTTCGAGCTGCGCGGCCACCACCTCCACCGCATCGGGCCCTTGCATGCGCGCATCGGGCGCGACGCGCTGCCAGGCCAGGAGAAAGCGCAGGAAATCGCGGGCGGCGACCGGCTCGATCTCCGCGCGCAGCCGCTTGACCGTATAGCCATGGATGCGGGCCAGCAGGCGCCGCTCGCACCATTCGTCATCATTGGCACCGGGCGTGAAGCGCCCACGCATCGCGAAGCCTTCGGCCTCCAGCGCGGCAAGGGCCTCGGCGATCTCATGGGCTTCGAATCCCAGGGGTGCCGCCAGCGCGGCCTGGGTGACGGGCCCCAGCCCTTCGAGCCGGCCGCGCAGGATCTCGATCAGCGCGGTCTCCACCGACCAGCTCGCCGCGTCATAGCCGGCGGGGACCGCGATCTTCGGCGTCAGGGTGGCCTTGGGAAACAGCGCGTGGAACTGCGCCAGCCGCTCGGCAGCGATCCAGATCGCAATACCCCGCGCCTCGAGCCGCGCGGCGCGTTTGTCCCGCGCCAGCTCGGCGAGCCATCCCAGCCAGGCCGGTGCGGCCTCGGCTTCGCCGGCGCTGATGAAGCCGAGCCAAGCCAGGGCATCATGCAGCTCATCAGCATTGGCGGCCTCGGGCCAGGCTTCGCCGCGCAGCCGGTCGATGGCCTGGGGATCCAACCGGCCGAGATCAGCGGCCTCCTCCGGTGCCAGCCAGCGCCGGCTCATCACCGCCTGGGTCCGGCGCTCCTCGATCGGCGCATCGTCGAGATAGGCGTAGGGCCGCGCCGCCATGACCTCCAGCGCCAGAGGCGAGGGCTGGGTCAGATCGCGCCCGGTGAGGGCGATGGCGCCGGATTCGAGCCCGGTAAGCAGCCGCTCCAGTCCTTCGATATCCATGGCCTCGACCAGGCAGTCGGAGATCACCTGGCGCAGCAGCGGATGGTCGGGAATCTCGCGATCGCCCGGGAGGTTCTCGGCGCAGGCGAGCTGATCGGGGAAGACCGACACGATCAGGTCCTCCGCCGCCATGCGGGTGAGCTGCGGGGCGACCTTGCGCCCACCGCGCATGCGGGGCAGAGCCAGCGCCACACTCGCGACCCAGCGCCAGCGGGTGGCGAACATGGGGGCGTCGAGCAGGGCTTGGATCAGCACCTCCCTCACGCTGGCGGAGTTCAGATAGTGCCGAACCTCGTCGAGATCGAAGCTATGGGCCGTGGTCAGCGAGAGGATGATGTTGTCCTCGGTCGCCGCGGCCTGAAGCTCGAAGTTGAACTTGCGGCAGAAACGCTTGCGCAGCGCCAGCCCCCAGGCGCGGTTGAGCCGGCTGCCGTAGGGCGAATGGATCACCAGCTGCATGCCGCCCGCCTCGTCGAAGAAGCGCTCGATGAGCAGCGATTCCTGCGTCGGCAGGGAGCCGAGCGCGATGCGCGCAGTGGCCAGATATTCCAGGAGCTGGCGCGCCGCGGCCTCGCTCATGCCGGGCTCTCCCATCAGCCAGTCGAAGACCCCTTCCCTCTCCGGATCTGCCGCCAGGCGCCGGTCGAGATCCGTCCGCAGGCGGGAGACCGAGCGCGAGAGCTCGTCGCTGCGCCCGGGCGCCTCGCCCAGCCAGAAGGGAATGGTGGGGGCCATACCATGGGCATCCTCGACCCGCACCGTGCCGCGCTCGACCCGCTGGATGCGGTAGGATTTATTGCCGAGCTGGAAGACATCGCCGCCCATGCTCTCGACGGCGAAATCCTCATTCACCGTGCCGATGATCTGGCTCTCCGGCTCCAACAGGACCTGGTAATCGGCCGTGTCCGGAATCGTGCCGCCGGCGGTGAGCGCCGTCAGCCGCGCACCGCGCCGGCCCCGCAGCATCTTGTTGACCGCATCGTGATGGATGAGGGCGCCGCGCCTTCCGCGCCGCGTGCTGAAGCCTTCGGCCAGCATCACGATGATGGCCATGAAATCCTCGCGGCCCAGATCGCGATAGGGCCAGGCGCGGCGGAAGAGCGCGAGGAGATCGTCTTCGGCCCATTCCTGGGCGGCGACCTCGGCGGCGATCTGCTGGGCCAGCACATCGAGGGGCTGCTCGGGGATCGAGATCCGGTCGAGCTCCCCGCGCTCGACGCTCTGAAGCAAGGCGGCGCACTCCACCAGCTCGTCGCGCGACAAGGGAAAGAGGCGACCTTTGGGCGTCCCCTCCACAGCATGGCCGGAACGGCCCACGCGCTGCAGGAAGCTCGCGATGGAGCGCGGGGAGCCCAGCTGGCAGACGAGATCGACCTCGCCGATATCGATGCCGAGCTCGAGCGAGGCCGTCGCCACCAGCGCCTTCAGCTCGCCCCGCTTCAGCCGCTGCTCGGAATCCAGCCGCTGCTCGCGGGCGAGGCTGCCGTGATGGGCGGCGACATTCGCCTCGCCCAGACGCTCGGAGAGGTGGCGGGTGACCCGCTCAGCCAGCCGGCGGGTATTGACGAAGACGAGAGTCGTGCGATGACCCTCGATCAGCTCGGTGAGGCGGCCATAGAGCTGGTCCCAGACCTCATGGGACATGATCGCTTCAAGCGGCGAGGCCGGCATTTCGAGGGCAAGATCGCGGCCTCGGCGATGGCCCGTGTCGATGATGGTGCAGCCCGGATTTGTTGCGCCCTTGGGCCCGCCCTCCGGCCCCGCGCCCACCAGGAAGCGGGCGATTTCCTCAATGGGCTTCTGGGTCGCCGAGAGGCCGATCCGCTGCAGCTTGCCGCCGCAGAGCGTCGACAGCCGCTCGAGGGAGAGGGCCAGATGGGCGCCGCGCTTGTTCGGCGCCACGGCATGGATCTCGTCGACGATCACGCTGCGGGTGGTCGCCAGCATCTTGCGGCCGGAGTCCGATCCCAGAAGGATGTAAAGGGATTCCGGCGTGGTCACCAGGATATGGGGCGGCCGGCGGCGCATGCGCGTCCGCTCGCCCGCCGGCGTGTCGCCGGTGCGAACCCAGGTCCGGATCTCCACATCCGGCAGGCCACGGCTTGCCAGCTCCTCGCGAATGCCGGCCAGGGGCCGCGCGAGGTTGCGGTCGATGTCGTTGGAGAGCGCCTTCAGCGGCGAGACATAGACGATCTGCGTCTCATCGGCCAAACCGCCGGCCAGCCCCTGGCGCAGCAACCCGTCGATGGCGGCGAGAAAGGCGGCCAGCGTCTTGCCGGAGCCCGTGGGCGCGGCAATCAGCGCATGACGTCCGGCCTGGAGCGCGGGCCAAGCCTCCGCCTGGGCGCCGGTCGGGGCCCGGAAGCTGCGCTCGAACCAGGCGGCGAGTGCCGGGTGAAAGCTGGCGAGAGGGTTCATGCGGCCTGCTTGGAAATGGACGGCGGCTCCATGATAGCGCGGCTGAGAGCGGGGGCCGATTCGGATTTCGCCCGGGTATTCAGCTGTTGGGAACAGCCATAATAAAGGGCCGGCGGACTTCGGAATCAAGGTCGGTTCTTCCCTTGAAATCCCTGGATTTTCGGTACTTCTCGCCGGCTCCCCGGGCCTATATCTTCCCAGCCGCCGGCCGGGGAACGCCGGATAGGGAATTTTTCAAGGGGAAAGCCATGCCAGAGGTCTCGCCGGAGCTGCTGATGAACAGCGTGCTCGGACATTTCAGCACCTCTGCCATCAAGGCGGCGGTCGAGCTCGATGTCTTCACCGCCATCGCCGAGGGTGCCGGGGACGCCGCGGCCATCGGCAAGCGCACGGGCGCGGCGGAGCGCGGAATCGAGGCGCTGGCCAATTATCTGACCGTGATGGGCTTCCTCGAGAAGGACGACGGCCGCTACCGGCTGACGCCGAGCTCGGCCGTGTTCCTCGATCGCCGCTCGCCGGCCTTTCTCGGCGACATCCACCGCTTCCTCGCAGCACCGGAGATCGTCCAGCTGACCCTCGCCGATCCGGCAGCCTTCGTGCGCAATGGCGGGTCCATCGGCCTGGCCAATATGGCGCCGGACGACCCCGTCTGGGTCGAATTTGCCCGACATATGGCACCCTTCATGGGGCCGGTCGCCCAGGCCATCGCCGCGCATTTCGCCGCCCTTCCGCCGGCGCCCCGTCGCATCCTCGATATCGCCGCCGGCCATGGGCTCTTCGGCATCGCCTTCGCCCGCCAGTTCCCCGAGGCCGAGGTGACGGCGCTGGATTGGGACAATGTGCTGGAGGTGGCGCGGGAGAACGCGGCGGCCGCCAAGTTGGGGACGCGCTTCAAGACCCTGGTCGGAAGTGCCTTCGATGTCGATTTCGGGGGACCCTACGACGTGGTGCTGATGCCCAACTTCCTGCACCATTTCGATGAAGCGACCTGCGTCGGCCTGCTCCGCAAGGCACGCGCAGCCCTCGCCCCGGGGGGACGCCTGGCCATCTCGGAATTCGTGCCTAATGAGGATCGCGTCTCGCCGCCGCGGCCGGCGATGTTCGCCTATATCATGCTGGCGACCACCCAGGCCGGGACGGCCTTTCCCGCGAGCGCCCTCGAACGGATGCTGACCGCGGCGGGCTTCCGTCAAACCGGGTTCGTGCCCCTGCCCCCCTCGCCCCAGACCCTGATCGTGGCCGAGCCGGCCTGAGAGAGATCGGCCGGGTCAGTCCAGGCGGATGCCGGCCAGCCGCCGCAGGGCTTCGGCATATTTCGCGGCCGTCGCGGCGATCACTTCGGCGGGGATCCGGGGACCCGGGGCCTTCTTGTTCCAGTCCAGGGTCTCCAGATAGTCGCGGACGAACTGCTTGTCGTAGCTGGGCGGGTTGATACCCACGCGATATTCGTCGGCGGGCCAGAAGCGGGAGGAATCCGGCGTCAGCATCTCGTCCATGACATAGAGCTTGCCGCTCTCATCGGTGCCGAACTCGAATTTTGTATCGGCGACGATGATGCCACGCTCGGCGGCATAGGTGGCCGCCCAGTCGTAGATGGAGAGCGTCGCCTCGCGCACCCGCTCGGCGAGTTCGGCGCCCACCGCGGCCACCATCGCCTCGAAGCTGACATTCTGGTCGTGATCGCCGACCGCGGCCTTGGTGGAGGGGGTGAAGATCGGCGCCGGCAGTCGCTCGGCATGGCGCAGCCCGGTGGGGAGGCGGATGCCGCAGAGCGAGCCGGTGGCCTGGTAATCCTTCCAGCCCGAGCCGACGAGATAGCCGCGCGCGATCGCCTCCACCGGCACGGGCTTCAGCCGGCGCGCGACCACTGTGCGCCGGGCGTAGAGCGGCATGTCGGTGCCCGCCGGCAGCACTTCCGCCAAGGGCGTGGCGAGCAGATGATTGGGCATGAGATGGGCGGTCTTGGCGAACCAGAAATTGGAGATCCGAGTCAGCATCTCGCCCTTGCCCGGAATGGGATCGGGCAGCACGACGTCGAAGGCCGAGAGGCGGTCGCTGGCGACGATCACCAGGCGCTTGCCCGGCAAGGCGTAGACATCGCGGACCTTGCCGCGATGGATCAGATCCAGGCCGGGAAGGTCGGATTGCAGCAGGGTGGTCGGCAAAGGAGGGACTCCGCGGTGATCGAATACACCCCATTGTAGCGGTGAGATGCTAAAACTGCGGTCGATTTGTTCATCGTCGCGGCAGATCAAGGGATGAGGCGCAAGTGAATCTATTCGTGATCAGGCATGGGGAGACCGCCTGGAGCCTGAGCGGTCAACACACGAGCACGACGGACATTCCCTTGACCGACAACGGACGCAAGCTTGCCCAGCGCCTGCGGCCCGTGCTGGCCAGGGAGGCCTTCGCTCTTGTGCTCGTCAGCCCGCGGCAGCGGGCACGGGAGACCTGCGAGATCGCCGGTCTCGGCGGCCAGGCGGTCGTCGACCCCGATCTGGCGGAGTGGAATTACGGGAGATATGAAGGGCTGACGGCCAAGCAGATTCACGCCATGGCACCGGGCTGGGTGCTCTTCCGGGATGGCTGCCCGGGCGGCGAGACGCCCGAGCAGGTGGGCGCCCGTGCCGATCGCGTAATCGCCCGGGCCCGCGCGGTCGAGGGCAATGTCGTCGTCTTCGCGCATGGCCATGTGCTGCGCGTCCTGGTGGCGCGCTGGCTTGGCCTGCCGGTCACCACTGGACAGCATTTTCTCTTGGATACCGCCACCTTGAGCGTGCTCGGCGCTTACCGCGGGATACCCGCCGTGAGGATCTGGAACGCGCCCCTGACGGTGGAGAAACCCCCGCTTCCCGACGTGGCCCTCGGGTCCGAGCCGACGACTTGAACGGGGATAGTTGGCAGCAGGGCAGTCCTGATGCTCGGCTGCGGGCCCGCAACCATCTCGAATTGCGCCATGCGAAAAATGCCTTCAATCGAGAGCCCGCCTGACCAACCAGGCATGAATTGTCAGATTGGGAGGATTTCGACCGACGACCTGCCATGATCTAATATCATTCGCATTGTCCCATGCTTGGATCGTGGATCCCCATGCTAGCCTTCGGCGACCAAACCCCTGGCATCAAGACCTATCGTCGCGGGACCCACCACACCATCGCGCCGGAGGAGACGATTGCCCGACTGCGGCCGCTGATGCATGAGTTCGGCATCACACGCGTCGCCAATCTCACCGGTCTCGATCGGGCGGGCATCCCCGTAGTCATGGTGTGCCGCCCAAACTCGCGGTCAAGCGCCGTGTTCCATGGCAAAGGGCTCGATATCTCGGCAGCCAAGGCATCCGGCCTCATGGAGGCGATCGAGACCTGGCATGCCGAGCACATCCAGCTGCCGTTGCGCTATGGCAGCTTTGAGGAGCTGCACGTGGCGTTCAATCTCGCCGATGTCGACGGGCTGTCGCGAATTCCCGGCGGGCGGTTCCACCGGAATCTGCGCCTGCTGTGGGTGGAGGGACGTGATCTGATCGGCGGCGCACCGGTCTGGCTGCCGCTAGAAACCGTCCATGCCGACTGCACGATGACCGGGCTGCCGGGCGGCGGCTGCTTTTCGGCGAGCACCAATGGCCTTGCTTCAGGCAACCATCTTCTCGAGGCCACGAGCCACGCACTCTGCGAAGTCATCGAGCGAGACGCAACCAGTCTCTGGCACCAGCTCCACCCGACGCTCCAGGATCGGCGGCGCCTTGACCTCGCGACGGTCGACCATGAGACATGCCGACAACTATTGGGCCAACTCGAGGAGGCCGAACTGGATATCGGGGTCTGGGACACGACGACCGATGTCGGCGTGCCCTCCTTCGACTGCGTAGTCCTCGACCGTACGAGGGAGATCGGCCATGTCGGCCGTGGCGCTGGCTGCCACCCGACGCGGCGAGTGGCCTTGCTGCGTGCGGTTACCGAGGCGGTCCAGGTTCGCACGGGCTACATCGTCGGGTCGCGCGAGGACATCCGGCAGGTCGACTACCATGCCCGCTACCTCGATGAATGGAACCGGCGCGCCAGCTCACTCCTGCGCCCGGCCGAGGGGATGCGCGACTACCGAACCCTCGGCAGCGACGACTTCGATTCCTTCGATGACGAGGTCGCCTGGCTGCTGAGCCGCCTCACGGCTGCGGGAGTCCGCCAGGCGATTGCCGTCGATCTCACCCGCGCGGCGTTCGATCTTCCGGTGGTTCGCGTCGTCGTTCCCGGGCTGGAGGGCGCGGACAGCCTGGCCGACTACCTTCCCGGGCCGAGAGCGCAGGAAAGCCGGGCGCGCCGGCCCTGAGCATGATCGTCTTCATCGGGCCGACGCTGCGACGCGACGAGATCTCCGCCGCCTGCGATGCCGTCTGCCTGCCGCCGGCCGCCCAGGGCGACGTCTACCGGGCGACCCTCGAAAGACCGCGGACCCTCGGGATCGTCGACGGCTACTTCAGCGGGGCACCCTCGGTCTGGCACAAGGAGATCCTCTGGGCGCTGTCTCAGGGTATCCACGTCTTCGGCAGCGCCAGCATGGGCGCGCTGCGCGCGGCGGAGCTCCACAGCTTCGGCATGCGCGGGGTCGGCCGGATCTTCGAAGCCTTCCGTGACGGCGTGCTTGAAGATGACGACGAGGTCGCCGTCGTCCACGGGCCGGCCGAGACGGGGTTCATTCCCGTCTCCGAACCGATGGTCAATATCCGCGCGAGCCTGATACGGGCAGAACGGGATGGCATATTGACCGGGACTGCGCGGCATCGGATCGAAGCGTTCGCCAAGTCGCTGTTCTTTCCCCAGCGGAGCTGGGCAACGATCCTCGGCAATGCTGTTGCACGCGGCGTGACCGCGGCAGAGGTGGCGAGGCTGGGCGAATGGCTGCCTGCCGGGCGCGTCGATCAGAAGCGAGAAGATGCCCTGGAAATGTTGGCGGAAATGAAGGCAGCCGCGGCAGAGCCGGGTCGGCACGCGGCCGGCTTCACCTTCGAGTGGACCAGTCATTGGGATGCCTTCGTGGCGCGAACGACGCAGCAATCCAAGGCCGCCGAACCGTCCCTGGCCTCGTTGCATCGCGGTATCATCGACGAACTGCGTCTGGAAGGCGAGGAGCCGTACCGTCGCGTCCGGGAGCGGGCCAGGCTCCGCCTGCTTGCGGATCGCGAAGCAAATCGCTTGGGGCTGCAAGCCTCGCCGGAAGCCAAGCGCGCGAGCCTGGGAAAGATGCGCGCCGAGCTTGGCCTCTTTACCCGTGCCCAGCTCGAAGCCTGGCTGCAGCGCAATCATCTGGATCCGGCGGCGCTTGAGCAGCTGATCGAGGAGGACGTCCGGGCACAAGCCGCCATCGGGCCCGCCAATTCATTGCCTGACCCGCAGCTGCTCGATGAGCTGCGGCTGGCCGGCGCCTATGAACGCCTCGCCGAAAGGGCGCAGCAGAAGCGGGGGCTGCTGGCGGCGCTCCCGCCGGGGACGCCGGAGGGCGCCCTGTCGCCGCCAGATGCTGCGTCTCTGCGCCTATGGTTCTTCGAGGAGCGCTTGAGAAGATCCCTGCCCGACGATATGTCGGCCTACATGGAGAACCTCGGATTTTCCGAGGCCGGCCAATTCGATGATGCCATTCGTGACGAATGGATTTATATTCGATTAACGAATGAGTAATAACTATTGTTCAAGATATTTAATTAAGGGGTAATTCCAAATCGGTTTGGCGTGCGCAGGGGTGCATGAGCAGCGCAGGCACGAGGTTCAGGCTGTTTCCGCGGCCGCCGTTTTTGCATCCCGAGTGGCCGCCCGAACTCGTTCATGTTTCGACCCCTCTGCACCGGATTGGCCCGGGTCCCTCCGACGACCGCATCTATGTCATCGATCCGGTCGGCAAGCGCTCGCCCTACGGTATCAACGAATTGCCCTTCGGCAGGTCCTATATGGATATGCCGCCCTGGCGCGGGCCGATCCGCCCGCCCGCCCTCCCCGGCCCCGATGGCCATTTCGATCACATAGCCCTGGACGCGCCGGAATTCGAGCAGGTCCATGTCTACGGGGCCG
>DATHQQ010000628.1:0-2069 GCA_035482595.1 Verrucomicrobiia bacterium | reverse complement strand
CAGTTCGCTTCCTTTGCGGCTTAGATCAAGGCCCTCGTCAGTATGGAGGACGGTGACCTGGACACCATAGCGCTTGCCGTCCAAGATAACCAACACATCAGTGCCAGTCTCGGTCGCGGGCGGCGCATTCGGGTCATGAAGCGAAAAATTCGTGTAACCCAGAGTCCGAAGAAAGCGGTATACTATCTCGCTCTCTATCTGAAATTTAGACGGATTCATTTGTCGAATCGACGACCTGATACTCGAGGCGTTTGTGCGCCCAGTAGGCCAGAGACAAAAACGCGGCTTCTAGCGGCTGGGGAGCACCGGCGCCGAATGCCCATCCATAAACTGGCTGGTTACCCCAGAAGGTTTGCCGGCCCCAAGGGAGGGCCGCGGCGGCCGGCGGCAGTCACCGACCACGACGCAGTCATAGACCGTCTTGGCCAGTTGCGCCGCCAGCGTCGCGATGCCTGTGTCGTCCGGGGCGATCATGCAGAGGTCTCCGTGAAGGGCGACGACCGACACCCGCTATACATATACAACGCCCTGGTGGAGACCAAGCCGAAGGCGGAAGGCGTAGACGCCATGCGGGAAAGCTGAGCAGCTACGGCGTCCCGGCGGGCGCCGAGAGCGACGTGCTGTGGAACTTCGAGAAGTTTGTGGTCGGGCGGAGCGGTGAGGTCATCGCCCGCTTTTCCCCCGACATCGTCCCTGAAGACCCCAGGCTGCTGGCGACAGTGGGCGCCGCCCTGGCGAACTGATCGCCCGAGCGCGCCAAATCCCGTATATAAACTTAGAAGGCAAACTTGCAAATTTTCCTTCTAAGTTTATATACGGGCCATGAGTGAAGGTGCCGAACCCCCATCGTCGTTGGAACAGGCGGTCACCGGCTTGCTGCTGGTGACCGGCCAGCTGACCCGCCGGCTGCGGGCGGAGACCAATTTACGTGAGCTGACCTGGTCGCAGGTAGCGATCATGGCGCGCTTGGACGGGGCGGGACCGATGACGACGGCTGATCTCGCCCGTGCCGAGTCGGTCAAACCTCAGACCATGGGCGGCACGCTAGCCTATATGGAAGAAGTGGGCTTGGTCGAACGCCATCCCCATCCCACCGACGGCCGCCAGGTGTTGTTCGCGCTCACCGCCGAAGGCGTTGAGGCGCGGCGCCAAACCCGGATCGCCAAGGAGGAATGGCTCCTGCGCGCCATGGCCAAGCTCGACCCTGACGAGCAGCAGACCCTGATCTCCGCCATCGCCCTGATCCAGCGACTGGGGGAAGCGTGAGTTCGCAGACCCTGGTGGTGGCGACGCCGCCCGCCAGCCCGGACCGTCCGGCGCCGTTTGGATTCCGTTTCGTGGCGCCGCTGGCCCTCGGCTCGACCCTCAACCCGATCAACTCTACGATGATCTCGACGGCCCTGGTCCCCATCGCCGGCGACTTCCATGCCAGCGTGGCCCAGACCGGGTGGCTGATCGCCGGCCTCTACCTGACCAGCGCCATTGCCCAACCGACCATGGGTCGGCTGGCCGACCTGTTCGGGCCGCGCCGCATCTATCTAATCTCCCTCGGCCTGGTCGCTTTGGCCGGCTTGGCCGGAGCCTTGGCGCCGTCGCTGGGTATGTTGATCGCCGTGCGGGTCTTGCTGGGTATCGGGACCTCCGGCGCCTATCCTTCGGCCATGCGCATCTTCCGCACGCAGAGTGATCGGCTCGGCGTCGCGCCGCCACGCGTCGCCATGGGGGTGCTGTCGTTCGCGGGCGTGGCGACCACGGCCATCGGTCCAGTGTTGGGCGGTCTGCTCACCGGCTTGTTCGGCTGGCACTCGATCTTCACCGTCAACCTACCCCTGTCGCTGCTCGCCATGGGGCTCGCGGTGCTGTGGACGCCGAAGGACCAGCCGCGCACCGCCAGCTTCGCCCATCTGATGGCCGAACTCGACCTCTTGGGCATCGGCCTGTTCGGGGCGTGGCTGCTCAGCCTGATGCTGTTCCTGATGAACCTCGACCACCCGATCTGGTGGGCGCTGCTGGTTTCCGCAGCCTTCGGGATTGTCCTGGTCGCCCATTCGCTACGCCATGCGCAGCCC
>DATHQQ010000627.1:0-3563 GCA_035482595.1 Verrucomicrobiia bacterium | reverse complement strand
TATCTGGCCAAGAACCAGGAGTTCCACTTCACCCTCTATCAGGCGGCCGGCATGCCCGTCGCCCTCCAGATGATCGAATCCCTCTGGCTCCAGGCCGGGCCGCTCCTCAACCTCGCCATCGGGGAATACGGCTTCGAGGGTGCCCAGGACCATCACCGGGAGCTCCTGGACCAGCTCGCCAAGCACAATGTCAAAGGCGCGCGCAGCGCCATCGAGGCCGACATCACCGACGCCGCGCGGATCATCCGCGCCTATCTCGCCTCCCGCCCCGAGGCCGCCGCCGCGAGCTGAGGCGCTGGCCTCTGTTATCCACCGCATCCTGATGGTTCCCGGCCAATATCCGGGTTAGCCTTGTGCCCTGGTGGATCGGGACGCCGGAACCCATATTCGCCCTCGCCCGCTCTAATCCCCTCGCCCCCGGAACGGGGGAGAGGGTCTGGGTGAGGGGGTGCTGGTTTCAGTGCGAGGCGGATCGAAGGACATGCCGTTGATAGACCCCCTCACCCCGGCCCTCTCCCCCCTGTCGGGGGGCGAGGGGGAAAAAGGGCAGATGAGTCATGTCTAGCGGCCGCACCCTCGTCACCGGCGCCAGCGGATTCGTCGGCTCGGCCGTGGCCCGCGCCCTGATCGCGGCGGGCCATGAGGTCCGCGCCCTCGTACGCGCCCAGAGCCCGCGGGACAATCTCGCCGGCCTCGATCTCGAGGTCGTCGAGGGCGACATGCGCGACCCGGCTTCCCTGGATCGCGCCCTGCAAGGCACCCGCAACCTCTTCCATATCGCCGCCGACTACCGGCTCTGGGCCCGTGATCCCGCCGAGATCCTGCGCAACAACCGGCTCGGCACCGAGGCGGTGATGGAGGCCGCGCTGCGCCAGGGGCTGGAGCGGATCGTCTATACCAGCAGCGTGGCGACCCTGGCGCTCAATCCGGACGGCACGCCCGCGACCGAGCGGGATGGGCTGACCGAGGCGCGGGCGATCGGCGCCTACAAGCGCAGCAAGGTAGCGGCCGAGCGCGTGGTGCAGAAGATGGTGGCCGAGCGCGGCCTGCCGGCCGTCATCGTCAACCCCTCGACCCCCATCGGCCCCCGCGACATCAAGCCCACCCCCACGGGCCGCATCATCGTCGAGGCCGCCAGCGGCCGCATGCCGGGCTATGTCGATACCTCCCTCAATTTCGTGCATGTGGAGGATGTGGCGGCGGGCCATCTCGCCGCCTTCGAGCGGGGACGGGTGGGCGAGCTCTATATCCTGGGGGGCCAGAACGCCTCCTTGGCGGAGCTCCTGGGGGATATCGCCCGGATCGTCGGCCGGCGCCCGCCCTGGCTGCGCATTCCGCGTCCGCCGCTCTATCCTTTGGCCTGGCTCGCCGAGGCAGGGGCCCGGGTGACGGGGCGCGAGCCCTTCGTGACACTGGACGGGCTGCGCATGGCGAAGTATCGCATGGTCTTCTCCTCGGCCAAGGCGGAGCAGGAGCTGGGCTATCGGGCCCGGCCCTATGGCGAAGGCCTGGCAGAGGCGATCGACTGGTTTCGCAAAGCGGGAAAACTCACGTGAGCATCGCCACCCTTCTCGCCGCCCTGTCCCTGGCCATCTGGGCCTATCTGCTGCTGGCCCGCGGCGGCTTCTGGCGGGCGGCCGAGCGCGACGATCTTGTGCCGCTCAAGGGGGCTGTCGTCCCGAAGCTGCCGGACAACAGCGCCCTGTCGGTGACGGCGGTGATCCCGGCGCGCGACGAGGCCGATGTGGTCGGCCGCGCCATCTCCTCGCTGCTGGCCCAGGATTTCGCCGGCCGGCTCGACATCGTGCTGGTGGACGACCAGAGCAGCGACGGCACGGCCGAGACGGCTCGCGCCGCTGCCGCGGCCCTGGGCGCTTCGGCGCGTCTGACGGTTCTCGCCGGCCGGCCTCTGCCCGCGGGGTGGACCGGCAAGCTCTGGGCCCTGCAGCAGGGCATCGATCATGTGCTGGCTCGTCCGGCCCCGGCGGATTTCCTGCTGCTGACCGATGCCGATATCGCCTATGCGCCCGAGACGGTGACGGGGCTCGTGGCGGAGGCCGCGGCCGAGGGGCTCGTCCTCAATTCGCGCATGGCCAAGCTCACCTGCGCCAATCCGGCGGAGCGCGCCTTGATCCCCGCCTTCATCTTCTTCTTCCAGATGCTCTATCCCTTCGCCTGGGTGAACCGACCGGCGCGCCCCATCGCGGCGGCGGCGGGCGGCTGCATGCTGGCCCGGCGCGAGGCGCTGCTCGCCGCCGGGGGAATCGAATCGATCCGCGGCGAGCTCATCGACGATTGCGCGCTCGCCCGCCGGCTGAAGGCCCGCGGGCCCATCCGCCTCACCTTGACCGAGCGGGTCCGGAGTCTCCGGCCCTATGCCGGGCTCGGCGAGATCCGGCGCATGGTCGCCCGCTCGGCCTATGCCCAGCTCCGCTTCTCGCCCTTGCTGCTTGTCGGCACGGCGCTGGGCATGGTCGTCACATATCTGGTGCCGCCGCTTCTCGTCTTCTTCGGCAGCGCCTGGCTGCTTGCGCTGGCGGCCTGGGCTGCCATGACCCTGGCCTTCCAGCCTGTCTTGCGCTTCTACCGTCTCTCGCCGCTCTGGGGCCTGGCCCTGCCCGCCATCGCTGCGCTCTATCTCCTCTTCACCCTCGATTCCGCCTGGCAGCATTGGCGCGGCCGCGGCGGCTTCTGGAAGGGCCGCGCCCAAGCGCCGGGCGCCTCGGGAGCGGCATGAGCGATACCTACCCATCGTCATTCCCGACTTTCGCGCCAGGGCATGTAGGCGAGTCAACCGCCCTTCCTTTGGATCCCCTCCCCCCTTGCGGGGGAGGGTTAGGGCGGGGGGTAGATCCGCGTCCGCGGATCACGAAAAGTCTGTGCTGCACCGATTGCGTTATTGAGACTATGGCCACCCCCACCCCGGCCCTCCCCCCTCAAAGCGCGGGCCTCACGGCCCGCAGGGGGAGGGGGAAGAAAGTAGAAGCGGCAATCAGCGGGATACGCCGGTGCCATAGCGCTTTCTCGGGAATGACGAGAGAAAGCTCGATTCCCTCAAAGCGCTCTCGTGGTCTCCAGCGAGAGATCCCATGAGCGCCGCCGCGGAAGCCGTGAGCTCGGGCAAGGGCCATCGCGACGAGAATTTTCCCGTCGCCTCCTGGCTGATCGCCCCGCATCACCGGCCGATCATCCTCGCCTTCTACCGCTTCGTGCGCGCGGCCGATGACGTGGCCGATCATGCGAGCCTGCCGCCCGCCGAGAAGCTGGCCTTGATCGACCGGCTGGAGCGCTCGCTGCTGGGGCGCGAGGACAGCGAGCCCGCCGGCGTGGCGCTGCGCGACGCGCTGATGCTCCGCCGCCTGCCGCCGCGCCACGCGCTCGATCTACTGAGCGCCTTCCGCCTCGACGTGACCAAGCATCGCTATGCCGATTGGGACGACCTCATGGATTACTGCGCCTTCTCGGCCATGCCGGTCGGCCGCTTCGTCCTCGACGTCCATGGCGAGGCACGATCGACCTGGCCCGCCTCGGACGCCCTCTGCGCGGCGCTGCAGGTGATCAAC
>DATHQQ010000626.1:0-5642 GCA_035482595.1 Verrucomicrobiia bacterium | reverse complement strand
CATGGCCACGGCATCGTTGTAGAGCAGCTTGTAGGTGATGTTCACATTGGCGGCGACGGCGGCGCGGATCGCCAGGCTGCCGGAATGGTAATAGGTGCCGTCGCCCAGGTTTTGGAACACATGGGGCGTCTTGCTGAAGGGGGCCTGGCCCAGCCAGGTCGCCCCTTCGCCACCCATCTGGGTGAAGCTCTGGGTGTCGCGGTCCATCCACTGCGCCATGAAATGGCAGCCGATGCCGGCCAGCGCGCGGCTGCCCTCGGGCACCTTGGTGGAGGTGTTGTGCGGGCAGCCGGAGCAGAAATAGGCGATGCGGCGGATGGGGGCCTTGAAATTGGCCAGCGAACGCTCCTTGGCCTCGAGGAAGGCCAGGCGCTGTTCGATGCGGGGGCTGGTGTAGAATCGGGCGATGCGCTTGGCGATGACGCGGGCGATCCGCGCCGGGGTCAGCTCGTCGGCCGAGGGGAGGATCCATTCGCCGGCCTCATCGAACTTGCCGATGACCCGAGGGCGGACCTTCTCGTTCCAGTTATAGAGCTGCTCCTTGAGCTGGTTCTCCACCAGCGCCCGCTTCTCCTCGACGACCAGGATCTCCTCGAGCCCCTCGGCGAAATGGCGGATGCCGTCGCGCTCCAGCGGCCAGGTCATGCCGACCTTGAAGACGGTGAGGCCGATCTCGGCCGCATGGGCGTCGTCGATGCCGAGGTCGTCCAGGGCCTGGCGGACGTCGAGATAGGATTTCCCGCAGGTGACGATGCCGAAGCGCCGGCGCGGGCTGTCCATGACGATGCGGTTCAGCTTGTTCGCCCGCGCGAAGGCCAGCGCCGCATAAAGCTTGTACTTGTGCAGGCGCATCTCCTGCTCCAGCGCCTGGGCGGAGGCGAAGGAGGACTGCGGCCAGCGGATGTTGAGGCCCTCCGGCGGCATCGCGAAATCCTCGGGGATCTTGATCTCGATGCGATGCGGATCGACGTAGCAGGAGGCGGTGCTATCGACGGTCTCGGCCACGACCTTGAAGGCGACCCAGCAGCCGGAATAGCGCGACAGCGCCCAGCCATAGACTCCGAGATCGAGGAATTCCTGCACCCCCGACGGGTTCAGCACCGGGATCCCGGCGTCCATGAAGGCGTATTCGCTCTGATGGGCGGTGGTGGAGGATTTGCAGGTATGGTCGTCGCCCGCCAGCAGCAGCACGCCCCCGTATTTGGCCGTGCCGGCCAAATTGCCGTGGCGCAGCACATCGCCGCTGCGGTCGACCCCGGGGCCCTTGGCGTACCACAGCGAGAAGACGCCGTCGTAGTTGGAATCCCCGAAGAGATCGAGCTGCTGGGTGCCCCAGACGGCGGTCGCCGCCAGATCCTCGTTCACCCCCGGCTGAAAATGGATGTGGTTCTTCTTGAGGAATTTCTTCGCCTGCCACATGGCCAGGTCGACCCCGCCCAGGGGCGAGCCGCGATAGCCCGTGACATAGCAGGCGGTGTTCTTGCCGGCGGCAAGGTCGCGATGACGCTGCATCATGGGCAGGCGGACCAGTGCCTGGGTCCCCGTGATGAAGACGCGGCCGCTCTCCAGCGCGTATTTGTCGTCGAGCGAGACGGCGGCCAGCGACATGAATGCTCCCAGATCAGTCGATTCTAGCAGGGAAGGTAATGGACCCATGGCCCCGCCGCAATTGACGCCGGGGAAAGTGCCTCAAATCGCAATAAATGGATCAGCAAGGCTGTCCTTTCGCCAGGGTTTGTCGGGCGGGCCGCCACTGGGCAAAGGATATTGCGCGGGATGTCAGCTCTAGCGGCGCGCCTCTGGACCGTTACGTGTTTTGCGTATATGCTGAAATGATGATCTGGCCGTGATCCCAAGCCAGCGATCGTTCCGAGAAGAGACGAAATGCCTGTAGATTCCCTGCAGAAACAGGTCCCGGAGCCAGCCCGGCTCGGCTCCTAGGCCCGATAGAGATCCTCCAGCGCCGCCCCGTAGCGCTCGCGGATCTTGTGCCGCCGGATCTTGAGGGAGGCCGTCATCATGGCGTTCTCGGTGGTGAAGGGCTCCGCGGCGATGGCGAAGCGGCGGATGCGCTCGATGGCCGAGAGGCCGGCATTGACCCGATCTACCGCCCCGGCCAGGGCCTGGCGGAACTCGCTGTCCTGGGCGAGCTCGGCGAGGGCGGCTTGGCGTCCGCGCGCGCCGGCCCAGGCGGCGGCGAACTCCGCATCGGGGACCAGCAGGGCCACGATATGCGGGTGGCGGTCGCCATGGACCATGGCCTGGTTGATCTCGGGCTGCAGCACCAGCATGCCCTCGACCCGCGCCGGCGAGACATTGTCGCCGCCGGACAGCACGATGATGTCGCGCTTGCGGTCGGTGATCGTCAGATAGCCCTCGGCGTCGAGGCTGCCGACGTCGCCGGTATGGAGCCAGCCCTCGCGGATCGCCGCCGCGGTCGCGGCCTCCTCGCGCCAATAGCCCTTCATCACCGCCTCGGAGCGCACCAGGATCTCGCCATCCTCGGCGATCTTGACCTCCACCCCCTCCAGCGCCGGGCCCACCGTCGCGATCCTGATCCGCCGCGGCGGATTGGCGCTGATCACCGGGGAGGCCTCGGTCTGGCCATAGCCCTGGAGCAGCGGCACGCCTAGCGCGAGGAAGAAGAGCCCGATCTCCTGATTGAGGGCGGCGCCGCCGGAGACCCAGGCCTTGAGCCGGCCCCCGAAGCGCCCCCGGACCTTGCGGCGCACCGTGACCTCCGCCAGCAGATCCTGGACCCGTTCGCCGAGGCTCAAGGGTTCGCCGCGGCAGCGCCGGCGCCCCAGCGTCACGGCCATGTCGAACAGTCGGCGTTGCATAGGCGAGGCCTTGGTGATTCCCCGTAGGATTCGCTGATGCATGGCCTCGTAGAGCCGCGGCACGGCGGTCATGATGGTGGGCCGCGCCTCGGCCATGTTCTCGAGGAGCTTCTCGATGCTCTCGGCGTAGTAGATCTGGGCGCCGATGCTCATGGGGAAGAGCTGGCCGACGGTATGCTCGTAGGAATGGGAGAGGGGCAGGAAGCAGAGGAAGACCTCGTCGCCGACACCGAGCTCCTTCAGCAGGTGATAGGCCCCCCGGCAATTGCACAGGATGGAGCCGTGGGTCAGCATCACCCCCTTGGGCGTGCCGCCGGTGCCGGAGGTGTAGATGAAGCAGGCGACATCGGCGCGGGTCAGCCGCGCGCTGATGGAATCGATGCTCTCCGTGCCCTCGGCGGGCGTGGCACCTTGGGCCTCCGCCCAGGTGATCACCCGCTTGCCGATGCGCTGGGCCAGCGGCAGCTCGTCGATGGTGACGATGAAGCCGAGCTCGGGTGCCTCCAGGGCGGCAGGCAGTACCCGATCGGCCATGGCCTTGGTCGAGAGGATGACGCCCTTCGCCCCGCTATGGGTCAAGACATGGCGATGGTCCGAGGGGGTGTTGGTGGTGAAGGCCGGCACGCTAACGCCGCCCGCCGCCATGATGGCGAGATCGGCGATGGCCCATTCCGGCCGGTTCTCGGCGACGAGAGCGACCCGATCGCCGGGCGCCACGCCCAGGGCCTGGAGTCCCCGGGCGAGGCGGCGCACCGCCGCCGCCACCTCCTCATAGGACCGGGATTGCCAGCGCCCGTCCTGTTTCGACCAGAGGAAGGGACGGACGCCCCTTCGCGCGGCCTGGGCGAAGAACATGGCCGGCAGGCTTTGCCATTGGTCTGCTTCCATCGACTCCCCCGGGGCATGCGGCAGCGCTTGGCGCTGGCCCCTCGCCAGCCTATATCCTGGCGAGGCTTTATATTCTGCCCGAATTCGCCCTGCCACCCCAGCACAGGAACCTGTTCATGGACAACCCCGCCAGCCCGGATCTCGGATCGCTTCCGCAATGGAACCTGGGCGACCTCTATGAGAGCCCCAAGGCGCCGGGCATCGACAGCGACCTCGCCCGGGCAGCGGGGGAATCCAAGGATCTGGCCAAGCGCGTCCAGGGCAAGCTCGCGGGGTTCGACGGCGAGGAGCTTGCCGATGCGGTCAAGGAGTATGAGGCGCTGCAGGATCTGCTGGGGCGGGTCGGCAGCTACGCCCAGCTCGTCTATGCCGGCAATATGAGCGATCCGGAAAACGGCCGCTTCTATCAGACGATCCAGGAGCGCATCGCCGACATCTCCGCCGAAACCATCTTCTTCACCCTCGAGATCAATCGCATCGAGGATGCCGAGTTGGAGAAAAAACTGAGGACTCCGGCGCTCGCCCGCTACCGGCCCTGGTTCGAGGCGGTGCGCAGCTTCCGGCCGCATCAGCTGTCCGACGAGGCCGAGCGCCTGCTGCACGATAAATCGGTGGTCGGACGGGCGGCCTGGAACCGCCTCTTCGACGAGAGCATCGCCGCCATGCGCCTGCCCCTGGACGGGCAGGAGATGACCGTCGATCAGGTGCTGAACCTGCTGACCAATCGCGACGGTGCCAAGCGCAAGGCGGCGGCCAAGGCCATCGGCGCCGGGCTCGGGGCCCATGCGGCCACATCCGCTTTGATCACCAACACGCTGGCCAAGGACAAGGAGATCGAGGATCGCTGGCGCGGCTTTGCGCGTCCGGTCAGCTCGCGCAATCTCGCCAATCAGGTCGAGGACGAGGTGGTGGACGCCCTGGTGTCGGCGGTGACCGCGGCCTATCCGCGGCTCGCCCATCGCTATTACAAGATCAAGGCGGGCTGGTTCGGCTCGGACCATCTCGATTATTGGGACCGCAACGCGCCCTTGCCGGAGGATTCCGACCGCAAGATTCCCTGGGAAGAAGCGAAGGAGATCGTGCTCGGCGCCTATGGCGCCTTCTCGCCGGAGCTGGCCGCCGTCGGCAAGCGCTTCTTCGACCAGGGCTGGATCGATGCCCCGGCGCGCCCGGGCAAGGCGCCCGGTGCCTTCGCCCATCCCGTCACGCCGAGTGCCCATCCCTATATCCTGCTGAACTACTACGGGCGCACCCGCGATGTGATGACCTTGGCCCATGAGCTGGGCCATGGCGTGCATCAGGTGCTGGCGGGCCCTCAGGGCGCGCTGCTTGCCGATACGCCGCTGACCCTGGCCGAGACGGCCTCGGTCTTCGGCGAGATGCTGACCTTCCGCGCGCTGCTCGCCCGGGAGAAAGACCCCAAGCGCCGGCGCATCCTCATTGCCGGCAAGGTCGAGGACATGCTGAACACGGTGGTGCGCCAGATCGCCTTCCACCAGTTCGAGACCAGGCTCCACGACCAGCGCCGCAAGAGCGAGCTGCCGGCCGAGGAGATCGGCGAGATCTGGCTGGAGACCCAGAAGGCGAGCCTGGGGCCGGCGCTGCGCTTCGACGAGGACTACAGGATCTTCTGGTCCTATATCCCCCACTTCATCCATTCGCCCTTCTACGTCTATGCCTATGCCTTCGGCGATTGCCTCGTGAATTCGCTCTATGCCGCCTATCAGGCCGAGCCCAAGGGCTTCGCCAAGAAATATCTGGAGATGCTGGCGGCCGGCGGCAGCAAGCGCCACAAGCAGCTGCTGGCGCCCTTCGGTCTCGATGCCGCCGATCCAAAATTCTGGGACCGGGGTCTCAAGATGATCGAAGGCCTGATCGACGAGCTGGCATGAGCAGAACAGCCCAAAGTCGTCC
>DATHQQ010000625.1:0-10884 GCA_035482595.1 Verrucomicrobiia bacterium | reverse complement strand
CTGCGACGGTGGCGACGGCCCCCTCGGCCATCCCCTGGTCTATCTACCCCTGGGTGCCGCGGGCCAGGTCGACTGCCCCTATTGCGGGCGCCGGTACATCCGCCGCGGCGGCAAGGCGGGCGAGGCGCACTAAGCCTCTCTCAGGCTGGCCTAGAGCCTGATCGTCTCATGCCGTTTCGGCTTGAGACGTGAATCAGGCTCCAATCATTTAAGTAGAGCAAGATTCACGGGTCAGCTTGAACCAAGCTGACCCGATCTTGCTCTAGCCGGCGAGCGGCCGGTCCAGCACCCAGACATAGCCGTCGGGATCGGCGATATAGGCCTCGCGCAGCCCGTGGGGCTTGTCAGCGGCAGCGGCCAGGACGGTATAGCCCAGGCCCTCCGCCGTGACGACGGCGGCGTCGGGATCATGGTCGTGGAGCCGGATCTCGATCCCCGCGCCCCGCAGCGCCCCATCGCCGGTCAGGGCCAGCAGCGGATGGCTGGAATAGGTGTGGTCGGCATGGAGCATCCATTCGGCCCCGTCGCGACGGAGCACGGCGAAATCCGCATCGCCATAGACCAGGCTCGCCCCCAGGACCTGGCGCGCGAAGGCGACGGATCGGGCCACATCCCTGACCAGGAGATTGATGGAAAGGCCCCGGAGCGAACGCCCGTAGTCGGGCGCCGGCATCCAGGGCTCTTGCTCGTCGCGTTTCTTGACCATGACTCCCCCCGTTCAAGCCCCTACTTCTTGCGCTGCTCGTTCAACACCTTGAGCCTGTCGATGATGCCCTGGATCTGCGGCGAGGGCGTGTTGTCGCCGAGCGGGTGCTGCGGATCCGTCGCCACGCCCGTGCCGCCCGCGCCGCCGGCCGATGCCGTCGAGACCGTCGTCGGCGACGGCGTGAGTGCCGCCACCGGCACCTCGCCGCCGCCAGGTGTCGGCAGCGGCAGCACCGGCTTGCCCGTCTCGGCCGCGGTCATGAAATCATGCCAGATGCGGGTCGGCAGGCTGCCGCCCGTCACCTTGTTCATCGGGGAATTGTCGTCATTGCCGACCCAGACGCCGGTCACGAGATCGGCGGTGAAGCCGATGAACCAGGCATCGCGATAGTCCTGGCTGGTGCCGGTTTTGCCCGCCGCCGGCCGGTCGAGCGCGGCGGCCTTGCCGGTGCCCGAGAGGATGACCGACTGCATCATGTCGATCATCTCCGCCGCCGCATGGCCGCCGATGACATGACCCGGCCCGCCGCCGCTGCGCTTGTAGAGGACATTGCCGTCGGCATCGAGGATCTGCTCGATGCCATAGGGCCAGACGCCATTGCCCCTGTTGGCCAGCGCCGCATAGGCGCCGGTCATCTCCAGCAGGGAGACGCCGCTGGCGCCGAGCGCGATGCTGGGGCCGGCGGTGAGATCGGCGGTGACGCCGAGGCGTCGGGCCGCCTCGATCACCTTGCGGCGGCCGACCCGCTCGGAAAGCTGCAGGGCGACGCTGTTCAGGGAGCGCGCGAAGGCCTCGCGCAGCGTCACCCGGCCGTAGAACTTGCTGTCGTAATTGTCCGGCCGGTAGCCGGCGATGGAGATCGGGGCGTCGGTCATCACATCGTCGGGGCTCATCCCCGCCTCCATGGCGGCGAGATAGACGAAGAGCTTGAAGGAGGAGCCGGGCGGCCGGAGCGACTGGGTCGCGCGGTTGAACTGGCTGGTGCCGTAATCGCGCCCGCCTACCATGGCCCGGACCGCGCCATCGGGCGAAAGGGCGATCAGCGCCGCCTGGCCGGCGTTCTTGGAGGCATCGGTCCCGGCCAGCAGCTTCGCCACCACCCCCTCCGCCGCGACCTGGGCCTGGCGGTCGATGGTGGTGACGACCACGACGTCGCGATCGGCATAATTGACGTAGCTCGCGACCTGATCCAGCACCCAATCGGCGTAATACTGTCCGCTCGCCGCCGGCGGCGTGCGCATATTGGCCAGGCCCTGGGCGATCCATTTGTCGGCATCCGCGGCGGTGGCATAGCCGGCATTGGCCATGTTGTAGAGGACGACCTTGGCCCGCTCCGCCGCGGCCTTGGGATCGATCACGGGGTTGTAGCGCGAGGGCGCCTTGACCATGCCGGCCAGCATCGCCGCCTCGAAGGGCGTCACCTGGCTCGCCGATTTGCCGAAATATTTCCGCGCGGCGGCCTCGACCCCATAGGTGCCGGCGCCGAAATAGACCCGGTTCAGATAGAGCGTCAGGATCTGCTGCTTGCTGAAATTATGCTCGAGCCACAGCGCCAGCAGCACCTCCTGCCCCTTGCGCCGGATGGTGCGGTCCGGCGTCAGGAAGACGTTCTTGGCCAGCTGCTGAGTGATGGTGCTGCCGCCCTGAACCAGATGCCCGGCCTGCAAATTGGCGAAGATCGCGCGCAGCAGCCCGAGCGGGTCGATGCCGAAATGCGCGTAGAAGCGCCGGTCCTCGGTGGCGAGCAGGGCATCGGGCAGATAGGAGGGAAGCTGGTCGAGCTTGACGGCCTTGCCGTAGAGATCGCCGTAGCTGGCCAGGATCTGCCCGTCGGCGGTGACCAGCGTGACGCTGGCGCGCCGGGCGGCGTTGGTAAGGCGCGAGAGGTCCGGCAGGTCATAGGCGAGCCAGGCGACGAAGCAGAGCCCGACGAAGATGCACCAGATCGCCGCTACCGAGGCCCATTTGAGCAATCGCCAGCCGAGGGCGCGGCCCCGGCCCTTGGCCCTGGCCCTGGCCCGTGGCTTGCCCTTTCCGGGAGCCTGCCGGGCGGGCTCGGCTTTGGGCTTTTCTCCGGGCGTTTCCTTCACTTGGCCGTTCTTGCTCATGTCGGATGTCTGTTTAGGCAAATATCCCCTTCGGCGCCACAGCTAGAGTATCTTGCCCGCCGTTTCCGTCCCCTCGATATTGCGCCCCCAATGCCGCCGAGCCCGAGGCCACCGAGCCCGATGCCGCCACAGACCAGGATCCGCCGTGCCGGCATCGAGGATGCCGGGACCATCGCCCGCATGGTGGCCGCGCTTGCCGAGGCCGAGGGCGGTCCGGCGCCGCATTTCGACGCGCCGACCTATCGCCGCGATGGTTTCGGCCCCAAGCGTCACTTCGAGGTCCTGCTCGCCGAGATCGGCGGCCGGCCGGCCGGCTATGCGCTGTTCCATCCATCCTATGACACGGATCGAGTCGTTCGCGCCGCCTATCTAGGCGACCTTTATGTCGAAGCTTGGGCGCGGGGCGGCGGGCTCGGGCGCCTGTTGGCGGCCAGCGTCGCCCGCCTCGCCGCAGCATCGGGCGACGCGACCATGCATTGGACGGTGCTGCGCCGCAACGCCGCAGCCCGGCGCTTCTATGCCCGCTTTGCCCGCGAGGACGAGTCGCTGCTCCATTGCTTCGCCGATGCCCCGGCGCTGGCCCGCCTCGCCGCCGCGAGCCCGCTGTCGGCGGCATCGATCCGCCCGGCCAAGGCTGAGGACGCCCCTCTCCTGGCGGATTTTCTCGCCCGGCTCATGGCCGCCCTGGGTGAGGAGGCTCCAGCGGCCCCGGCGGCCGAAACCGTCCGGCGCCTGGCCGACCATGGCTTCGGCGCCGATCCCCGTTTCCAGGCTCTCATCGCGGAAGCCGAGGCGGGATCGCCGGCCGCGGGCTCAGCGGTGGGGCACACGGTGGGCCCCCAGGTGGGCTATGCCCTGTTCTGGCCGATCTACGATACCGACACCGGGGGCCCGCTGATGTTTCTCTCCGATCTGTTCGTCGAGGAGGAATGGCGGGGCCGCGGTCTGGCCCCGGACCTGATGGCGGCTGTCGCCGGGCGGGCCATGGCCGCGGGCCATAAGGGCATGGTCTGGGAGGTGATGCGCCGCAACGCCCGGGCGCGCGCCTTCTATCGCCGCCTGGCCGAGGAGAGCGACGAGGCGATCGTGGTCAATTGCGCCGGCGATGATTTCCTCCGGCTGGCGGCGGAGGGGCTGGCGATCGAGGCCGCCCCCTCGATCTAGATAGACTGCCGCCGGCGGACTGTCTCGCGGTGCAGGATATAGAGGCCGCTGGCGACGACAATGGCCGCCCCCAGCCAGACGAAATGATCGGGGATCTGGCCCCAGATGGCGAAGCCGAAGACGGCGGCGATCAGCAAGGCGGAATATTCGAAGGGCGCCACCAGGGAGACCGGCGCCAGGCGATAAGCCTGGGTCAGCGCCATCTGGGCGAGCCCGCCCAGCAGCCCGATGGCGATCAGGCAGAGCAGCATGAGGGGCGTGGGCGTGACCCATTGCCAGGGCAGGCTGGCCGCACCCAGGAGCGCGGCGCAGAGGGTGAGATAGAAGGCCATGGTCGCGGCCGGCTCGCGCGTCGCCACCTTGCGGATCTGGATCATGGCCACGGCATAGAGCGCGGCACTGGCCAGCGGGATCAGCGCGATGGGGCCGAAGACGCCGCTGCCCGGCCGGGTGATGATCAAAATGCCGATGAAGCCGACCCCGACCGCGCTCCAGCGCCGCCAGCCGACATGCTCGCCCAGGAGGGGCACCGAGAAGGTGGTGAGGAAGATGGGCGCGGAGAGCCCGATGGCGACCACATCGGCCAGCGGCATCTTGGCGAAGGCATAGAAGGTCATCGCCATGCTGATGATGCCGGTGATGGAGCGCAGGACATGCTGGGCAACATAGCGGGTGCGCAGCACCGACAGCCCGCCGGCCTTGTGGATGAAGAACGAGAGGGGGATGAAGGCGAAGAAATTGCGGAAGAATATGATCTGGCCGATGGGATGGCGCTCCGAGGCCAGCTTCACCAGGGCGTCCATGAGCCCGAAGATCAGGACGCAGAGCAGCATGAAGAGAATGCCCCGAAGGCCATCGCGGCGCTCGGCGGTGTCACGGCTATCGCTCACAAGGGAATTTCCTGATCGGGAGGGGCGGCGCCCCGAGCTTAGCGGAAACGGCGCGCCGGTGAATGGGGCCATGGCGCAGGGGTGCCATGCGACAGTCCACCACCTGGCTTCGGTGCCCTTGTGATACCGGTTTCGGTGCCTGCGGCATCCCTGACGATTTTGGGGGCTTGGCGCCTTCCCGGGGATACCCTAGATTTCGCCGGCACGGCGAAAAGCAACACGCCGGCGGGGAGTTCACGGTTTTGGCAGACATCGCAGCGGTCGAAGCCCGCGGAGTTACGAAGATCTTCGGCACCGGACAGGAGGGCGTGCGGGCCCTCGACGACGTCTCGGTCGCCATCCGGCAGAACGAGTTCTTCACCCTCCTGGGCCCCTCGGGCTGCGGCAAGACGACCCTGCTGCGCCTGATCGCCGGCTTCGAGCAGCCGACATCGGGGGAGATCCTGCTCAAGGGCAGCCCGGTCGAGCATCTGCCGCCCTATCAGCGCGCGGTCAATACCGTCTTCCAGAGCTATGCCCTGTTCCCCCATATGACGGTGGCCCAGAACATCTCCTTCGGATTGGAGATGCGGGGGGCGGCCAATGAAAAGGTCGGCAGCGTCGTCGAGGAGATGCTGGCCCTGGTCAAGATGACGGGGCTGGGCGGCAGGCGGCCCTCCCAGCTTTCCGGCGGGCAGCAGCAGCGGGTCGCCCTGGCGCGGGCGCTGGCCAATCACCCCGAAGTGCTGCTGCTCGACGAGCCGCTGTCGGCCCTCGACCTCAAGCTCCGCCAGGAAATGCGCAGCGAGCTCAAGAACCTGCAGCGGCGCACGGGCATCACCTTCGTCTTCGTGACCCATGACCAGGAAGAGGCGCTCACCATGAGCGACCGGATCGCGGTCATGAGCAAGGGCAAGATCCAGCAGCTGGGCGCGCCGCTCGACATCTATGAGCGGCCGGTCAACCGCTTCGTCGCCGATTTCATCGGCGACACGAATTTCGTCGAGGCCCAGGTCGCCAGAGGCGAGGGGGATTTCGTCCATTGCCGGGTGGAAGGCGGGCTCGATTTCCTGGCCAATCCCACGGGAAATCCCGCGCCGGGCGCCAAGGTCACCCTGGCGATCCGGCCCGAGAAGATCCTGCTCAAGACCGGGGGCAGCATCGGGACCATCGCCCAGACGGTCTATGTCGGCACCGATACCAATTACGAGGTGCGGCTGACCGACAGCCTGCGCCTCAATGTCCGGGTCCAGAACGCCATGGACGGGCGCGCCCAATTCGCCGTCGGGGACAAGGTCGGCGTCGATGTGCCGGCCGGTGCGGCCCGCATGCTGGTGGACTGAGCCATGTCCATCACCGGCACCCCCGCAGATCTCCTCCCCGCCGCCGAACGGGTCGCCCGAGCGCAGGCCACCGAGCGTCGGCGCTGGCTTCGAACGCGCTGGGGCCTCTCGGCCCCCGCCGTGATCATCATCGCTTTGTTCGGCATCCTGCCGCTGCTGATCATGGTGGTGTATTCCTTCCTCGAGGCGGGAGAATATGGCGGCGTCGTCTGGAACTTCTCCACCGATGCCTATGTCTCGTTCCTGTTCCAGCGCGATATCTTCGACGGGACCCTCACCTTCTCCCCTGACTATCTCCTGATCTATGCGCGCTCCATTATCCTCGCGGTGGTGACAACGGTTATCTGCCTGGCGCTCGGATTCCCGACGGCCTATTTCATGGCGACCCGGCCGCCCTCCCAGCGCACGCTCTGGGTCTTCCTGATCACCATCCCCTTCTGGTCGAACCTGCTGGTGCGCACGCTGGCCGTGATGCTGATCATACGCGACGAGGGCATCATCAACGACGTTCTCCTCGGGCTCGGTGTGATCGACAAGCCCATCATTATGCTCTTCACCAATTTCGCCGTCATGCTAGGCCTGCTCTACAGCTTCCTTCCCTTCATGGTCCTGCCGCTCTACGCCAGCCTCGAAAAGATGGATTTCCGCCTCGTGGAAGCGGGCTTCGATCTCTATGCCACCCGCGGCAGGGTCCTGCGCCGGATCATCATTCCGCTTGCCAAGCCGGGCATCATCGCCGGCTGTCTGCTGGTCTTCATCCCGGCGATCGGCGCCTATGTCACGCCCCTCATCCTGGGCGGCGGCAAGCATCTGATGATCGGTGCCCTGATCGCGCTGCAATTCGGCTCATCGCGCAATTGGCCGCTGGGCTCGGCCCAGGCCTTGATCCTGATGGCCGGCGTAATGATTGCGCTGATTTTCTACGTGCGCAGCACGACCGGGAAGGCCCAGGCTCTGCATGGTTGAGGCGACCGTCACCGCGGAAGCAGAGATGGCGCCCGGCGTCGTCGCGACCGGCGGCCGGCGGCCGCGCAAGGCCCTCGATCTGCGCTACCAGCCGGGCTTCGGCACCATCGCCATTTGCTGCCTGATTCTGCTCTATGCCCCGATCGTGGTATTGACCGTCTTCTCCTTCAGCGCCGGCCCATCGATAACGCGCTGGAGCGGCTTCGGCTTCAACTGGTATGATGCTGCACTGCACAATGCAGGATTCCACGCCGCCGCGCTGAACACGCTGAAGATCACGATAACGGCGACTATCGTCTCGACCCTGGTCGCTACGGCCGCGGCGCTGGGGACCACGCGGACCCGGCGGTGGCCCGGCCAGACCTCGGCCTTCATCATCGTAAACCTGCCGCTCATGGTGCCGGAGATCATCACGGCGGTTGCCAGTCTCTCCTTCTTCGCCTTGCTGGCTTCAGTCGCCCACATCAACCTCGGGCTCGGCAATCTGATCCTGGTCCACACGGTCTTCTGCATCCCCTTCGCCTATATGCCGATCCGCGCCCGGCTCGAGGATATGGACCTGACCCTGGAGCAGGCGGCCGCCGATCTCTATGCCACGCCCTGGCAGGCCTTCAGGCGGGTGACCTTACCGCTCCTGATGCCGGGCATCAGCGCCGGCGGCGCGCTGGCCTTCATCGTTTCCTTCGACGATTTCACCATCACCCAGCTCGTGGCAGGACCGGGCCAGACGACCCTGCCGCTGTTCATCTGGGATCGCACGCGCTTGCCGCTGACGCCGGAGATCAACGCCATGAGCACGATACTCCTGGGCGTCTCGATCATCTTTGTGACACTATCCTTCCTTATCGCGCGTCGGCGGCGCGCCTAAGAAACCATAGCTTCAAGAACCTGAAACGGGAGAGCACAGATGAAATTGCGAATGTTAGGGCTGGCAGGCGCTGCGGCGCTGCTGATGTCGGCGGCCCCGGCCATGGCGGCCGGCGGCGAGCTGCACATATACAACTGGGGCAACTACACGAACCCCAAGCTGATCGAGAAATTCACGAAGGAAACCGGCATCAAGGTCACGCTGGACAACTATGACTCCAACGAGACCATGCTGGCCAAGGTGCGGGCCGGAGGGACGGGCTATGACATCGTCGTGCCCTCGGACTACACCGTGAAGATCATGATCGATCAAGGCATGCTGGCGGAAACCAAGCCGAACCAAATGCCGAATTTCAAGAACGTCAAGCCGCAATACGTCGATATCTATTGGGACAAGGGCCGCAACTACACCGTGCCCTGGCAGTTCGGCACGACCGCCTTCGGCGTCAATACCGCGAAGTACAAGGGCGACATCAACACCTATGCCATCCTGTTCGATCCGCCGGATTCCCTGAAGGGCCGGATCAACATGCTTGACGACGAGATGTCGGTGATCCACGCGGCCGAGCGCTATCTCGGCGTGCCGCGCTGCGGCGCCGATCCGGCAAACCTGAAGAAGGTCAACGATCTGCTGCAGAAGGCGAAGCCATATTGGCGGACCATCAGCTACGACACCGAGCCCAAGATGACCTCGGGGGATGTCGACGTTACCCAGGATTGGAACGGCGACTCGCGACGCATCCGCCTTCAGGTACCGACGGTTGTATATGCCTATCCCAAGGAAGGCATCGAAGGCTGGATGGACAACGTGGCGGTGCTGAAGGACGCACCGAACATGGAGAATGCGAAGACCTTCCAGAACTTCCTCATGGACCCGGAGAACGCTGCGCTCATCTCCGACTTCGCCAGCTACGGCAACGGCATCATGGGCAGCGACAAGTTCATGCCTGCCGATTTCGCCAATTCACCGGAGATCAAGGCGCCCCCCGGCTCGCCCACGCCCGAGTTCGTGCCGCCTTGCCCGAAAGAGGTGGTGGAGATCTACAACAAGATCTGGACCAATCTGCGCAAGTAAGCATCGGCTCGCATCGACCTCGTTGCGCGAAGGGAGGCCCCTCGAGGGGCCTCCCTTTTCATTTGCCCCGCGCCGTCGCCGTCCCGGCGCCCACCCTTCCGCTTCGTAATCCTCAGACGCGTTGACAGCCGCCACCCCGTGTCGTAAAGCCCGGCTCGAAGCACGCGCCGGAGCGCGAAGGTCGGGCGCAGCGGCAACCGAACGCAGCCTCAGGTGCGCCCATGCGCTGGTCTTCGCCGACCATCTCTGCCATCCCCCGGGGGGTGGTCCCGAACCGGTGGGACCTGCTGGCGGTCCCGCTCGTGCTCAGCGTCTTTTTCCTGTTCGCCGCCGGCGCCCATGAGATGACGGGCCCGCTGACCGCCCCGCAGGGCGGCGAGCTCTCCCTCGATCCCAGCCATTTGCCCTATTACGCGCTTCGCACGACCTTGCGGATGATGGTGGCGATGGCGGGGTCGCTGATCTTCACCTTCACCTATGCCACGGCGGCGGCCAAGAGCCGGCGGGCCGAGCTGATTCTGGTGCCGGTGCTCGACGTGCTCCAATCGGTGCCGGTGCTGGGCTATGTCTCCTTCACCGTCACCTTCTTCCTGGCGCTGTTTCCCGGCAATGTGCTGGGCGCCGAATTTGCCGCGATCTTCGCCATCTTCACCAGCCAGGCCTGGAACATGGCCTTCAGCTTCTATCAGTCGCTGCGCACGGTGCCGCACGATCTGGTGGAGGTCAGCGCCAGCTTCCGCTTCTCCGGCTGGCAGAAGTTCTGGTTCCTCGAGGTGCCCTTCGCCATCCCGGGGCTGATCTGGAACATGATGATGTCGATGTCCGGGGGCTGGTTCTTCGTCGTCGCCTCGGAGGCGATCGCCGTGGGGACCCATACGGTGCGCCTGCCCGGCATCGGCTCCTATGTGGCGCTGGCGATCGACCAGAAGGATCTGGGGGCCATCGGCTGGGCGCTCCTCACGATGCTCGTGGTCATCCTCGCCTATGATCAGCTCTTCTTCCGCCCGCTGATCGCCTGGACCGACAAATTCCGCTTCGAGCTCAGCGCCGCGGCAGAGGCGCCGCAATCCTGGCTGCTCCGGCTCTTCCGCCGGGCCCGCCTGCTGAACACCGCCGTCAACCCCCTCTTCCGGCGGCTGCACCGGATCGCGGCCTGGCCGGGACCGCGCTTCACCCGCGGCCCGGCGGGGCCTGCCCCCCGGCATCGGCGCTGGCTGGGCGAGGCGGTCTGGTATGCGGCGGTCGCTGCGCTGACGGGCTTGCTGCTCTGGCAGGCGGTCGTCACCGTGACCGGCCGCCTCGGCTGGCATGACCTGGAGGTGGCGCTCGGCCTCGGCGCCATCACCATGATCCGGGTCGTCGTGCTGATCGCGCTCGCCACCGCCATCTGGCTGCCGCTGGGCGTGCTGATCGGGCTGAAGCCGCGCCTGGCCCAGACCGTCCAGCCCATCGCCCAGTTCCTCGCCGCCTTCCCGGCCAATCTGCTTTTCCCGGTCGCGGTCGTCGCCATCGTGCGTTTCGGCCTCAATCCCGATGTCTGGCTCAGCCTGCTGATGATCCTGGGCGCCCAGTGGTACATCCTCTTCAACGTCGTCGCCGGGGCCAGCGCCTTTCCCAACGACCTGCGCGACGTGGCGGCCAATTTGCGCATCGGGGGCTGGCAATGGTGGCGCCAGGTGGGGCTGCCGGGCGTCTTTCCCTATTACATCACCGGCGCCATCACGGCTTCGGGTGGCTGCTGGAACGCGGCCATCGTCGCCGAGGCGGTCAGCTGGGGCGATACCCA
>DATHQQ010000624.1:0-3596 GCA_035482595.1 Verrucomicrobiia bacterium | reverse complement strand
GGCCTCGCCGCGGGAGCGGGCGGCGGCGATGAAGACCTTGAGATTGGCGCGCAGCTGCTCCTGGCCGACGAAATCCTCGATCGCCTGGGGCCGGAGCGAGGTGTCGATGCGATCCTCGGGCACCGTCTCGGGCGCCACCATCCGCGGCGCCGTCACTGGCTGAGCTCCTGCAGGCCCGCCCGGATCAGCTGGTCGACCGGCGCTTCGCCGCCCAGCCGCCGCGTCGCCGTGGCGACCGCCTGATAGGCCTCGGCCCGGCGATAGCCGAGATTGACCAGGGCCGAGACCGCATCGGCCTCCGCCCCTTGCTCGGGCAGTGCGACCAGCGCCGGTCCGATGGCAATGCTCCCGGCCTTGTCCTTCAGCTCCGCGGCGATGCGGCCGGCGAGCTTCGGCCCCACGCCCGGTGCGCGCGACAGGCTCGCCTTGTCGCCGGCGGCGATGGCGCGGGCGAGATCGTCGGGCCCCAGCACGCCCAGCACCGCGAGCGCCAGCTTGGCCCCCACCCCCTGCACCGTGGTCAGCAGGCGGAACCAATCGCGCTCCGGCAGATCGGCGAAGCCATAGAGATGGATATGATCCTCGCGCACATGGGTCTCGATCAGCAGCGAGGTCGGCGCGCCCTTGGCCGGCAGCCGGGCGAGCGTGCGCGGCGAGCAGAAGACGAGATAGCCGACGCCGTTGACGTCCAGCACCGCCCCCTCGCCCGTCGTGGAATCGACGAGGCCCGTGAGCTTGGCGATCATGGCAGCTTGGCGATCATGCGGGCACGCCGGCGGCCCAGCGCTCCCGCGTGGCCGCGTGATGGGCATGGCAGATGGCCACGGCAAGGGCATCGGCGGCATCCGCCGTCGCCATCAGGCAGCCCGGCAGCAGCCGGCGGACCATCATCTGGACCTGCTCCTTGGCGGCATGGCCGGCGCCGACCACGGATTTCTTGATCAGATTGGCGGGATATTCGGCGACGGGCAGGCCGGCCAGCGCCGGCACCAGCAGCACGACTCCCCGCGCCAGCCCCAGCTTCAGGGTCGAGGTCGGGTTCTTGTTGACGAAGGTCTCCTCCACCGCGGCGGCATCGGGCCTATAGGTGACGATCACCTCGGTGAGGCCCTTATGCAGCTGGACCAACCGCTCGGCCAGCGACAGATTCCCGTCGGTATGCACGGCGCCGTCGGCGATATAACGCAGATGCGAGCCGCTGGTCTCGATGACGCCCCAGCCCGTATGGCGCAGGCCCGGATCAAATCCGATGAGGCGCATGGGCCGGGCGGCCTTCAGGCCGTCAGGCGGGCCAGCACGTCGTCGGCCACCTCGAAATTGGCCGAGACGGTCTGCACGTCGTCATTGTCTTCCAGAACATCCACGAGCTTCAGCAGGGTTTCCGCGGTCTCGGCATCCACCGGGGTCGCCGTCAGCGGCCGCCAGACGAGCTTCGCTTCCTGCGGCGCCCCGAACTTGGCCTCGAGCTGGTCGCGCAGCCGGGCAAAATCCTCCGGCGCGCTGGTGGCCTCATGGCCCTCGGCATCGCTTTCGACATTCTCCGCCCCGGCGTCCAGCGCCGCCTCGAACATGGCATCGGCGCTCGCCGCCTTGACGGGAAATCTGACCATGCCCTTGCGCTCGAACAGGAAGGAGACGCTGTTGCTGTCGCCCAGCGCGCCGCCATGCTTGCTGAAGGCGGTGCGCAGATCGGAGACCGTGCGGTTGCGGTTGTCGGTCAGCGCCTCGACGATGATCGCCACGCCGCCGGGGCCATAGCCCTCGTAGCGCACCTCCTCGTAATTGGCGCCGTCGTCGCCGCCGGCGCCGCGCTTGATCGCCCGCTCGATGGTGTCCTTCGACATATTGGCGACTCGGGCCGCGACCAGAGCCGCGCGCAGCCGCGGATTGGCGGCGGGGTCGGGCAGGCCGGTGCGCGCCGCCGTGGTCAGCTCGCGGATCAGCTTGGTGAAGGCCTTGGCGCGCTTCGCGTCCTGCGCGCCCTTGCGATACATGATGTTCTTGAACTGGGAATGGCCAGCCATCGCCGAGAACCTCGAATCAGCAGCAAGGCCCGGGCGTTCCAGTAACGGAGGGCGAGGCCGAGCCGCGGTTATCGATAGAGCGCCAATATGGCAAGAATTGGGCGGGTTCTAAACGGATTCTGCCCTATTGCCAAGGACTTCCGATAATTGCCCACTGCATCGGCGAAGCCAGGTCGAGCGCCCCGCTCAGAGCTTGGCAGGCTAGAGCTTGGGCAATTCGGGCGCCAGGACGCCGCCCTGGCGAATCGGGAGCGCGCGCCGCGCCAGCCCAGTCAGATCGTCGGTCTCCACGAACAGCCCGCAGAGCGTGGCCGGCCCGTCGGCGGGTGCCATGCGCTCGGTCGGCAGCTTGCGGGTGAAGCGCGCGACCGGCACGGCGCGCGCCATGCCGATGACCGACTCGTAGTCGCCGCACATGCCGGCATCGGTCATGAAGGCGGTCCCGCCCGGCAGGATGCGGGCATCGGCGGTCGGCACATGGGTATGGGTCCCGATGACCAGGCTCGCCTTGCCGTCGAGATGATAGGCGAAGGCCTGCTTCTCGCTGGTCGCCTCGGCATGGATGTCGACCAGGATGGCATCGGCCGTCTCGCCGAGGCGCCAGGCCGCCAGCCGCTCGAGGGCGACGGCGAAGGGATCGTCGAGGGCATCCATGAACAGGCGCCCCATGACATTCATCACCACGACGCGCTTGCCGGCCCGCGTCTGAAACAGCCCGATGCCGCGCCCGGGCGTGCCGGCGGGAAAATTCTCGGGCCTGAGCAAACGGGGATGGCGGTCGATGAACTCGGCCGTGTCCTTCTGGTCCCAGACATGATTGCCGGTCGTGACGACATCCACCCCGGCGCCATAGAGCTGCTGGCAGATCGCCTCGGTGATGCCGAAGCCGCCGGCGGCGTTCTCGCCATTGACCACCACGAAATCGAGCTCCAGATCGCGGCGCAGGCGCGGCAGCATCTCGGTGACGGCCGTGCGTCCGGCACGGCCCACCAGATCGCCGCAGAAGAGCAGCCTCATCTCTGGCGACCAACGGGGCGAAGGGATTCCTCTGTCGCCAGCCAGTCCAGGGGCTGGTCGTAGGATTCGCGGGGCACGGCATCGACCTCCTGCCCCGCATAGGCATAGCCGATCGCGTGCACCGGCCCCCGTGCCCGCAACTTGGCCAGGGTGCGGTCGTAGAAGCCGCCGCCATAGCCCAGGCGATAGCCGATGGAATCGAAGGCGAGCAGCGGCACGATCAGCCGCTCGGGCAGCACCTCGGGCGAATCCGGACTGGGGATCTGGGTCCCGAAGCCGCCGGGGATGAAACTAGTCTCCGGCGTCCAGCGCCGGAAGACCAGAGGCTGGCCCTTGCCCACCACAACGGGCAGGCCGATCACGCAGCCCGAGTCATGCAGGCTCTGGATGAGGGCGCGGCAATCGAGCTCATCGCCCATGGCCCAATAGGCCGAGACCACGGAGCCCGCGGGGAAGTCGAGGCCCGCGAGGATCCGGCGCGCCGCCTTCTCGCCGGCGAGCAGCGGCGGGTGATGCAGCGCCAGCTTCTGCCGGTGCTCTCGCGCCTGGGCCCGG
>DATHQQ010000623.1:0-5238 GCA_035482595.1 Verrucomicrobiia bacterium | reverse complement strand
AGACCCACCGCTATGGCGTGCTGGCGACGGGCAAAGAGGAGGGCCGGCTGGTCGAGGTCCGCGGCCTAGTGGAAAAGCCGAAGCCGGAGGAGGCGCCGTCGACCCTCTCGGTGATCGGCCGCTATATCCTGCAGCCGGAGGTCTTCGCGCTGATCGCCGACCAGAAGCCGGGCGCGGGGGGCGAGGTGCAATTGACCGATGCCCTCGCCCGCATGATCGGCCATGGGCCCTTCCACGGCTATCGCTTCGAAGGCAGGCGCTTCGACTGCGGCGACAAGGCCGGCTTCATCGAAGCCACCATCGCCTATGCGCTGAAGCATGAGGTCATCGGCGGCAAGGTGCGCGACATCCTGCGCCACTACGCCAAGCAACTCGACCAATAGATAACGACAGCGAAGGAGAGACCCGCCCATGCGGATCGCCGTCATCGGCACCGGCTATGTCGGCCTCGTCTCGGGCGCCTGCTTCTCGGAGTTCGGCGTCGATGTGGTCTGCGTCGACAAGGACAGCGCCAAGATCGAAAGCCTGCGCAGCGGGCGCATGCCGATCTTCGAGCCCGGCCTCGACAAGCTGGTGGAGAACAACGTCAAGGACGGCCGCCTCGCCTTTTCGACCGACGTCAATCAGGCGGTCAAGGGGGCGGATGCGGTCTTCATCGCCGTGGGCACGCCGTCGCGCCGCGGCGACGGCCATGCCGATCTCTCCTATGTCTACGCCGCCGCCAAGGAGATCGCCCAGGCCGTCGACCGCCCCACGGTCGTGGTCACCAAATCGACGGTGCCGGTGGGCACCGGCAACGAGGTCGCCCGCATCCTGCGCGAGGCCCGGCCCTCAGGCGAGTTCGACGTCGCCTCCAATCCGGAGTTCCTGCGCGAAGGCTCGGCCATCGGCGATTTCATGCGCCCCGACCGGGTCATCATCGGCGCCGAGAGCGAGCGGGCGCGCGAGGTGATGCGCCGGCTCTACCGGCCGCTCTACCTGCTGGAGACGCCGATCCTGTTCACCAGCATCGAGACGGCGGAGCTGATCAAATACGCCGCCAACACCTTCCTCGCCACCAAGATCACCTTCATCAACGAGATCGCCGATCTCTGCGAGAAGGTGGGCGCCAATGTCAGTGACGTGGCGCGGGGCATCGGTCTCGACGGGCGCATCGGGCGGAAGTTCCTCCATGCGGGGCCGGGCTATGGCGGCTCCTGCTTCCCCAAGGACACCCTGGCCCTGGTCAAGACGGCGCAGGACTACGGCGCGCCGCTGAAGATCGTCGAGACGGTCGTGGCGGTGAACGAGGCGCGCAAGCTCGCCATGGCCGAGCGGGTCATGGCCTCGCTGGGCGGCTCGGTCAAGGGCAAGACGGTCGCGGCGCTGGGCCTGACCTTCAAGCCGAACACCGACGACATGCGCGACAGCCCGAGTCTTGCCATCCTTCCCGCCTTGGCGAAGGCGGGGGCGACGGTCCGCGCCTTCGATCCGGAGGGCATGGAGGAGGCGAAGAAGCTGATGCCTGATCTCGTCTATTGCCGAGACGCCTATGACTGCATGACCGGCGCCGACGCGGTGGCGATCATCACCGAGTGGAACGAGTTCCGCGGCCTCGATCTCGCCCGCATGAAGCAGCTCCTGCGCCAGCCCAATGTGGTGGATCTGCGCAATGTCTATAATCCCGCCGAGATGGTGGAGGCGGGCTTCCACTACAGCAGCATCGGCCGGCCCTGAGACGGCAGATCGGGAACAGACGCCCCATGGCACAGGATACGCATCGCTTCGACTCCACGGCGATCCGCGAATACGACATCCGCGGGGTGGTCGGGCGAACGCTCTCGGCGAAGGATGCCTATGCCGTGGGGCGGGGTTTCGGGACCATGGTGAAGGAGGCCGGCGGCAGCCGGGCTGCGGTGGGCTATGACGGGCGGCTGAGCTCGCCGGCGCTCGAGGCGGCGGTGGTCGAGGGGCTACGCGATTGCGGCCTGGATGTGATCCGGGTTGGGCGCGGCCCGACGCCGATGCTCTATTTCGGCGTGCGTGCGCTCGGCCTCGATGGCGGGGTCATGATCACCGGCTCCCACAACCCGGCCGAATACAACGGCTTCAAGATGATGCTGGGGAAAGGTGCCTTCTATGGCGCCTCGATCCGCCATATCGCCGAGATCGCCGCCCAGGGCAGCTATGCCAGCGGCCCGCGAGGCAAGGTCGAGGACCGGCCGCAGCTCGACGATTATGTGCGGAGGCTGGCTTCGGACTATCGCGGCCGCCGGCCGCTGACGGTGGTCTGGGACGGCGGCAATGGTGCTGCGGGGGAGGCCATGGCGCTGCTGGCCGGGAAGCTCCCGGGCCGCCATATCCTGCTCTACGAGACGATCGACGGCAGCTTCCCCAATCACCATCCCGATCCCACGGTGCCGGAGAATCTGAAGGATCTCCAGGCCCGGGTCATCGCCGAGAAGGCGGATCTCGGCATCGCCTTCGACGGCGATGGCGATCGCATCGGCGTGGTCGACGGTGGGGGCGAGATCCTCTGGGGCGATCAGCTCATGGTGCTCTACGCCCGCGAGATCCTGGCCGAGCGGCCCGGCGCCACGGTCATCGCCGATGTCAAGGCGAGCCAGGTGCTGTTCGACGAGATCAAGCGGGCCGGCGGCGAGCCCCTGATGTGGCGAACCGGCCATTCGCTGATCAAGGCCAAGATGGCCGAGATCGGCGCCCCGCTCGCCGGCGAGATGAGCGGTCATATCTTCTTTGCCGACCGCTATTTCGGCTTCGACGACGCCCTCTACGCCGCCGTCCGGATCCTCAACATCGTCAGCCAGGCCGATCAGAGCCTCGCCGAGATGCGCCTATCCCTGCCGCGGGTGATGAATACGCCGGAGCTGCGCTTCCCCTGCAGCGAGGAGCGGAAGTTCGCCGTGGTCCAGGAGACGGCCGGGCGCCTGCTCCGGGCCGGGGCGGACGTGAACGACATCGACGGCGTCCGGGTGCGCACGCCCGACGGATGGTGGCTGCTGCGGGCCTCGAACACCCAGGATGTGCTGGTGGCACGCTGCGAATCCGCCACCACAGACGGTCTGGAGCGACTGAAGGCCGCCGTGGTGGCCGAGCTGACCGCCAGCGGCGTCGCGGCGCCGAAGTTCTGAGGACGACGCTCTCGCTGCTGCAGCTGGCGAGTTGTCCGACCGACGAGAGCTATTTCTTTCCGTCACCCCGGCCAAAGCCCGGGTTCAGGGGCACGCGGCACACTGCTTGCCTGTCGCCCCTCGATTCCGGCTTTCGCCGGAGTGCCGAGAAGGGAGAGGGCCGCGCGACCCGATTGAATATCGCTCTAAGGCGTGGTCTCGGCCACCGCCAGATTCGACTGAACCACCAGGCAGGAGAGCTTGTGGGCCTTGAGGGCCCGGCAGGCGTTGTTCGCCTCCGCCTGGGCGAAGCCGATGAGGCGCGCCCGATAGACCTTGCCGTTATGCCCGCGGCTCTCGTCGACCGCGACCCGCGTCTGCGGGCTGCCGGCGGGCAGCTTCGCGCGCGCCTTGATGGCAGCCTGGCGGGCCGCGGCATAGCGGCTATAGGCGCCGACCTGGATGCCCCAGACCCGGTTGCCGCCCACCGCCGTCGCCGCTTCGGTGTCGTTTTGGCTGGCGCTGGCGGCGGCGGTGCCGGAGGCGACGCCGGGCTTCAGCATGGGCGCCGGGCCGGCGGCGGTCAGCGCCAGGAGCACCGGCTTCGTCTTCTTGCTGGCGGTCGCCGGCGGGCTGGCCGGCGCCTGGCTCACAACCGGCGCCACCGGCGGCTGGGCGGTGGTCAGAGGCTGCAGAACCTGAACCTGGATCGCTGCCGATTGTGGGGCGGGTGCCGCGCTATAGCCGATTGTCGGCTTTGTGGCCGGCTGCGCGGCCGTCGTGGCCGGGTTCGCCGGGAGAGCGGATTGCATCGCAGCGGCGGTCGGCGAGGCCGTCCCGTCCTCGAGGGAATCATCCTCCGCGCCACCGTCGCCCTGGCCGTCGTCGGGCTTAAGCCCGGGCAGGGCCGAGGCGCTGGCCAGCAGCAGCGCATTGTTCGAGCCGGCCGGCGTCGGGCTGCCGAAGCCCTGGTCGAAAAGGGACCACATCTGCGCATCCCGGAGGGAAGGCGAGCGGCCGCCGAGCACCACGCCGATGACACGCCGCCCGTTGCGCACGGCCGAGGCCGCGAGATTGAAGCCCGAGGCCCGGATATAGCCGGTCTTCAGCCCGTCCGCGCCGGGGTAGTTCAGCACGAAGCGGTTATGGGTCAGGTAGTTACGGCCGCGGAAGGTGAAGCGCGTCTCGGAAAACAGCGGGTAGTACTGGGGAAAATCCCGATAGAGCGCCGCCGCCAGGCGGGAAAGGTCCCGGGCCGTGGTGTGCTGATTGGAATCTGGCAGGCCGTTGGGATTGCGGAACAGGGTGCGGGTCATCCCCAAGGCCTGGGCCTTGGCGTTCATCTTCTGGGCAAAGCCTTCGACGCTGCCGCCCAGCCCCTCGGCCATGACCATGGCGGCATCATTGGCGGATTTAATGATCATGCCGCGGATTGCGAGCGCGACCGTGATCGTCTCGCCGGGATAGAGGCCGAGCTTGGTCGGCGGCTGGCTGGCGGCATTGGCGGAGACCGGCAGCACCTCATTCAGCGAGATCTTGCCCTTCTGCAACGCCTCGAAGGTGAGATAGAGCGTCATCATCTTCGTCAGCGAGGCCGGATATGTCAGCACATCCGCGTTGGACTCGGAGAGAACTTGGCCGCTGGCTTCATCGACGACAATGCTGGCGCTGACGGGTGCGGCGGCGAGGCTCTGGGATGATGTCGACATGAAGGCAAAAATCAGCCCAAGCCATGTCAGACCCCATATCAGCGCCGTGGCGGGAATCCTCGAACCGGGCCCCCCCGTCAGTCGTGCCTCTTGCATCGGCCTGTTCCCGAGTCGTTACCAGCCCCTATGGTAAAAAAGCTGAGGAATCCTGTCTACCCAGAACATGCCCGCTTTTATGGAGGATTAACTCCGGGCGGTATGCCTCGGGAATCGGCTGCTATGTTGCGATGCGGTGAAGTCATTGACCTATTTGTGAAAAATCCCATATTTAGCCATATTGCACCGCAGCAAATGTTAGCCGGTGAGGGAGCGAGGAAAAATTCATGACTGCCAAAAAGAAATCGCGAAAGAGCCCCAAAACGGCCTTGATCTCCCGGCCGACTCGCGACTCGGGCGGCGCCCGGCCGGCGGTCGAGTCG
>DATHQQ010000622.1:0-2655 GCA_035482595.1 Verrucomicrobiia bacterium | reverse complement strand
GCTCACGGGCTCGCGCAGGAGGAGCGCGTTGCGATGGCTGCAGACATTGTGGAAGGCCTTGATCTCGCCGCTGCGGTTGCGCAGCAGGAGCACGGGCTGGCCGGCGACCTTCACCGGCCGGATATCGCCGGGGTGCGCCAGCTCCGCCGCGCGGCCCGCATAGATCCAGCTGGGCGCGAAGAGCAGCTTTTCTTCCAGCGTCAGGAACTGAGGGTCCGTATAGGCGGCCGAGGGCAGGCCGGAGGCCTTGCCCGTGGGACGCATGACCGCCTCGATGGCGGCGGGAGAAAGGAGGGTCTCGATGCGCATGGGGCTCCTATACCGATATTCTAGGCCTGGGCGGGCAGACGGCAGACACGGTCCATCAATCGATCCATGAAGGCCTCGCATTGGGCGATCTGGTCGACCTCGATGAACTCGTCGGGCTTGTGGGCCTGGCTGATGCTGCCTGGCCCGCAGATGACCGTCGGGATGCCGGCCTCCTGATAGAGGCCGCCCTCGGTCCCGAAGGCGACCTTGCCGACGGAATTTCCCCCGGTCAGGGATTTGACGAAGGCGACGATCTCGCTGTCGACCGGCATGTCGAGCCCGGGAAAGGCCGAGATCTGCTCCCAGGTGAAGCCGGCCTCCGGGGCCACGGCCTTCATCTGGGGGGCGAGCTCGTTCTCGGCGAAGCCCTTGACCTCGGCCAGCAGCGCCTGGGGATCGACGCCCGGCACATAGCGGAACTCGAAATCGAAGGAGCAGTGCTTGGGCACGATGTTGAGCGCGGTGCCGCCGCTGACGACCCCTGTATGAACTGTCGAATGGGCCACGTCGAAATCGGCATCGAAGGGGCCCTCGCGGGCGACGCGCTGGGCCATGGCGCGCAGCCGGGCGATGACCTCGGCGGCGTATTCCACGGCATTGACCCCTTCGGGTGCCAAAGAGGAATGGCATTCGCGCCCGTGAACGTGGCAGCGCAGGCTCATCTTGCCCTTGTGCCCCACCATGACCTTCATATCCGTGGGCTCGCCGATGATGCAGGCATAGGGCCGCACCGGCAGATCGCGGAGCACGGTCAGGAGCCGGCGCACGCCCAGGCAGCCCACCTCCTCGTCATAGGTGAAGACGAGATGGATCGGGGTGGTGGGCTCGCGGCGCAGCATCTCCGGCGCCTTGACCAGCAAGATGCCGAGAAAGGCCTTCATATCGGCGGCGCCGCGGCCGAAGAGGCGGCCGTCGCGCTCGCTGAGCAGCCAGGGATCGGAGTTCCAGGTCTGGCCGTCGATGGGCACCACATCGGTATGGCCGGAGAGCGCGATGCCGGGCTTGTCCGTGGGGCCGAGGGTGGCGTAGAGATTGGCCTTGCGCCCGGATTCGTCATGCACCAGACGGCCCTCGATGCCGAACCCCGCGAGATGGTCGGCGATGAAGCCGATGATCTCAAGATTGGAGTTGCGGCTGGTCGTGTCCATCGCCACGAGGCGGCGGATCATCTCGATGCTTTCGGGCGGGCGAGGCACGGCAAGACTCCTTGAGGCCTGGCAGAGGCGCTGAGAGAAGCATGGATATCCGGTCCGGCGATAGGGTGGCAAGGGGCGGTCCCCAGGGAGGTCCGAGGGGCGGTGACGACACCGCGCCGGGCATCCGGCACTATTGCCTGCCCGGCGTGCTGATGCGCCATGAGCCGGGCCCCGAGGCGCTGGCCCCGGTCGTGGTCGATTCTCCCCACAGCGGACGCGACTATCCCGAGGATTTCGGCCATGCAGCACCCCTCGATCTGCTGCGCCGGGCCGAGGATGCCTTCGTGGACGAGCTCATCGCCGATGCGCCGGCCGAAGGCGCCCCGCTGCTGGCCGCCCTTTTTCCGCGCAGCTACATCGACCCCAACCGCCATGAGGCCGATATCGACGAGAGCCTGCTGGCCGAGCCCTGGCCTCATGGTGCGCGGCCCACGGGGCGCAGCCAGCGCGGCCTTGGCTTGCTGCGCCGTCTCCTGAGCCCGACTTTGCCGATCTATGACCGCGCGTTGGGCGTCGTTGAGGTGGAGCGGCGCCTCGCCGGGTTCTATCACCCCTATCATGACGCGCTTCGATCCCTGCTCGACGCGGCCCATGCCCGCTTCGGGGCGGTCTGGCATGTGAATTTCCATTCGATGAAGGCCATGGGCCGCGGCCGGCATTCCCACCCGCGCCCCGATTTCGTGCTGGGCGATCTCGACGGTGCGGCCTGCGACCGCGACTTCACAGCCCTGGTCAAGGAGATCCTGACCGGCATGGGCTATAGCGTGCGCCTCAACGACCCCTTCAAGGGCGCCGAGCTCGTCACCCGCTACAGCGAGCCCCGGGCCGGGCGCCATAGCCTGCAGATCGAGATCAACCGGCGCCTGTATCTGGACGAGGCCGCCATCGCCAAGACGGCGGATTTCGACGCCCTCCGAGCCGACATGCGCCGCCTGATCGCCGGCGTGGTCCGCTACGCGCGGATAAGCGTGTAGTCGCGGAATCTCATCCCCGTTCTTCACTTTCCCTAGTAAAAGGCGCGCGGGCGAGGGAACCAGCAAGCTATGGCGACATTCGCCGGCGCCTCCTCGCTGTCTCGTCACCCTGCTCCGCCGATCGCGGGCTGGCAGATGATATCAACGGTTTGGCCGGCCCTATCAATGACGCCAAG
>DATHQQ010000621.1:0-8047 GCA_035482595.1 Verrucomicrobiia bacterium | reverse complement strand
CCACCGACAGATGGGTGGTGGAGCTCGCCCGCGGATTGCCGGCCGGGGCTGGCTGTTCTCCACCCGCCCCGGCCTGGGCCAGGCGGTCGACATAGGCCTGGCGCAGCTCCCGGGCATAGGCCGAATAATCCGCCGGCCCGGGGCCTTCATCGGAGAGAGGCCGGCCGGCGAGTCTGCCCAGCACCTGCTGCAACGCGGGGCCGCCGGAGAGCCCCGGCACGCCGGCGATGCGATGACCCCGGTAGTCGAATTCCAAGGCCGGGACGACCGCGGCCCGGTAGCCGGCAAGATCGGCGGCGCTGAGGGCGCTGCCCGCCGATTTCAATTCATCCGCCAGGCGGCGGGCGAGCTCGCCCTCGTAGAAGTCGCGGGCGCCGGCGTTCGCCAGGCGCCGCAGGGTGCGGGCCAAGGCCGGCAGCGGCAGGTAGTGCGGCGCCGTGCCGCTGCCCGGGAGCGGGGCCAGGCCAGCCGGCAGAAACAGACCCCGCGCCGGCTCGAAGAGCGCGAGATCGGGGGCGGCGACGGCGATGGCCAGCGCCCCATACCAGTCCAGAAGCACACCCTCCTCGGCGAGCGCGATGGCGGGCTCCAGCAAAGCCGGCCAGGCCAGCCGGCCGAAGCGCTCATGGGCGAGGCGGATGCCCTCGACATAGGTGGGAAGCGCCACGGATTCGGGCCCGATCACATTGCGGTCCTGGATCACCCGCGGCCAGCCAAAGATATCCTGATCGCCCTTGGCGCCCGGCAGCAGCTCGTAACGCGCCGGATCCAGCCCCGCGGCCGCCACCAGGCCGAAATCGACCACTTGGGCCGGTCCTCCGCCGGCCTCAGACACCACCATGAAGCCGCAGCCGCCGAGCCCGCTCATCCAGGGCTCCACGGCGCCTACCGCGAAGCCGGTCGCGATGGCCGCATCGACCGCATTGCCGCCGGCGGCGAGGATCGCCGCGCCGGCCGCCGCCGCCCGCCGGCTCTGGCTGGCGACGATCCCGCCGGCGCCCGTGACGGCAGGCTTGCGCAGATCCCAGGGTCCGATGGTGGTCATGGATGGGTGGCCTCTCCGTTGCGATGCCGTCCGTTGCGGTGAGGGGGCATCATGGAGTCAAATTCCGTGAAAATCATGAGCGACCGATAACGGGGCTTTACTCTAGACTTCGCGCCGCATGCGCCGCTATTTCGATTGGCTGATCCCCCTCCTGATCCTGATGGCCGCCCTCGCCTGGCGGCTCGAGGACGGGCCGCTGGTCACCGAGTTGCGCAACAAGGTCTTCGACGTCTATCAGCGCATCCTGCCCCGCTCCTATGACCCGAAGACGCCGGTGCGCATCCTCGCCATCGACGAGGACAGCCTGGCCCGGATCGGGCAGTGGCCCTGGTCCCGGGAAACCCTTGCCCGCATCATCGATCGTCTGACCGGCGCCGGCGCGGCCGTCGCGCTCGATATCCTGTTGTCGGAGCCCGACCGGATGTCGCCGGAGAGCCTGGCGCAGCAATGGAAGGATCGGCCGGAGGCCCAGCCCCTGCTGGCGGCGCTGGCCAAGCTGCCGAGCCCCGACGAGATCCTGGCCAAGTCCCTGGGACGCGGACCGGTGGTCGTCGCCTTCTCGCTCAACGACGAGGGCAATGGCCGCGTTCCCTTGGCCAAGGCCGGCTTCGCGACGGCCGGGGACAGCCCGCTCCCCTTTCTGCTGAGCGCCCCAGAGGCCACCCCTTCCCTCAAGCTGTTCGAGAAGGCCGCCGCGGGCAATGGCGCGGTGACGGTGCCTGCCGATACGGACGGCATCATCCGCCGCCTGCCGCTGATGCTCTATTTCCGCGGGCAGATCGAGCCCAGCCTGGTCGCCGAGATGCTGCGCGTGGCCCAGGGGGCCAGCAGCTACGTCATCAAGGCATCCAATGCCAACCGTGAATCGCGATACGGCCAGCAGACCGGCCTCAACAACATCAAGATCGGCCAGCTCATCGTGCCGGTCGACGCCAATGGCAATGTGAACCTCTACGATACCGGCAGTCGCCCGGAGCGCTTCGTCCCCGCTTGGAAGCTGCTCGATCCCGGCTTCGATGCAGCCCAGCTCGCCGGCAATCTCGTGCTGATCGGCGGGACGGCGGAGGGGCTCAAGGATTTCAAGCCGACCCCGCTCGACGGCGCCATGGCCGGGATCGAGATCCAGGCGCAGATCCTCGAGCAGATCATCAACGGCCAATATCTGCTCCGGCCCGACTGGATAAACTGGTTCGAGATCGGCAATGTCGCCCTCCTCGGCCTGGTCATGATCGTCTTGACCCGCCGGGTCGGCGCGCTTTGGACCGCGGTGGTGGGCGGGCTGACCGTGGCCGCCGCCATCGGCAGTTCCTGGTTCGCCTTCATCCATTATTCGATGCTCATCAACCCGGTCTATACGGCCGCCACAGCGCTGGTGATCTATCTCACCTGCTCGCTGCTGGGATATCTGCGCACCGAGGGCGAGCGGCGCCATGTGCGCCGGGCCTTCAGCCAGTATCTGGCGCCGGCCATCGTCGAGCAGCTGAGCCGGAACCCCAAGCTGCTGAAGCTCGGCGGCGAGCTGCGCGAGCTGACGGTGATGTTCTCCGACATCCGCGATTTCACCAAGATCTCCGAGAAGCTGGACCCCCAGGCGCTGACCCATCTGATCAATTCCATCCTGACCCCGCTGACGGATGCGATCTACCGGCGCAAGGGCACGGTCGACAAATACATCGGCGATTGCATCATGGCCTTCTGGAACGCGCCGCTGTCCGATGCCCAGCACGGGCGCAACGCGCTGCTGGCAGCACTCGGCATGCGCGAGGCCCTGGCGGAGGCCAATCGGCGGCTGGCGGAGGAAGCGGCCAAGGCGGGGCGCCCCTTCTCGCCCGTCGGTGTGGGGATCGGCATCAACAGCGGGCCCTGCAGCGTCGGCAATATGGGCTCCGAGCAGCGCTTCGCCTATTCGGCCCTGGGCGATACGGTCAATCTCGCCTCGCGGCTGGAATCCCTGACCCGCGCCTATGGGGTGGAGATCATCGTCGGCCAGGATGCCGCGGCGGGGATCGAGGATATGGCGCTGCTGGAGATCGACCGCGTCCGGGTCAAGGGCCGGTCCGAGCCGCTCACCATCTATACCCTCCTCGGAGCGGCCAAGGACGCTGCCTTCGAGCAGCTGGCCGAAACCCAGGCCAGCTTCCTCGCCGCCTATCGCCGGCAGGAGTGGTCGGCGGCCAAGACACTGCTGGCGGATTGCGTCATGGCCGCCCCGGCGCTGGGCGCCCTGGCGGCGCTCTTCGCCGCCCGCATCGCCCAGTACGAGACGCAACCCGCCGACCCCGATTGGGACGGCGTCTATACCGCCACCTCCAAGACCGGCTGAGGCGGCTTTCAGCCTTGCCAGCCGGGCCCCAGAGATGAGAAAGGTGGCCCGGGCGGCTTGCGGAATCCGCCCCGGATAGTCCGTCGAGCCCCAAAGGCTAGGCGCTAGAGCAAGATCGGGTCAGCTTGAATCAAGCTGACCCGTGAATCTTGCTCTACTTAAAAGATTAGAGCCTGATTCACGTCTCAAGCCGTTTCGGCTTGAGACGATCAGGCTCTAGGGAGGTTCACGGATCGTGACGGGAATCGTTGCCTATGTCTTCGGTATCATCGGGCTGCTAGCGCTGATCGGCTTCCTGCCGGCCTTCGCCCGGCGCATCAACCTGCCCTATACGGTGCTGCTGGCGGTGGTGGGGCTCGGCCTCGGCGGCATCATCGTCGTAGCGCGCAGCAACGCCGGGCTCGGGGCCATCGGCGATTTCCTCCATGCCCTCGATGGCTTCTCCATCCCGGCGGAGGCCTTCCTCGCCATCTTCCTGCCTACCCTGCTGTTCGAGACGGCGCTCGCCATCGACATCCGCCGGCTGATGGAGGATGTCGCCCCGGTGCTGCTGATGGCCGTGGTGGCGGTGATCCTCTGTGCCTTCTTCGTCGGCGCCGCCCTATCCTGGAGCTTCGCGCTTGCCCTGCCCGCGGCCTTGCTCCTGGGCTCCATCGTCGCCACGACCGATCCGATCGCCGTGGTCGGGATCTTCCGCGATCTGGGCGCGCCCAAGCGCCTGCTGCTGCTGGTCGAGGGCGAGAGCCTGTTCAACGACGCCGCCGCCATCGCCCTCTATGGCCTGCTGATCGGCCTGCTCACCGGCCGTCACGGCGAAGGCGTCGGCGAGGCGGTCCTCACCTTCCTGCGCGATTTCGTGGGCGGGGCGATCTTCGGCTATGTCGTGGCCTGGATCGCGCTCCGGCTCGCCCGCTGGTTGCACGGATTGCCCGAGGCGGAGATCACGCTGACGGTGGCGCTGGCCTATCTCGCCTATATCGTCGGCGAGCATTATGTCCATGTCTCGGGCGTGGTCGCCGTCGTGGTCGCGGCGCTCACCCTGGGCGGCATCGGGCGCACCCGCTTCACCCCCACCACCTGGCACCGCCTCGAGCATACCTGGCAGCAGCTGGGCTTCTGGGCCAATTCCCTCATCTTCCTCCTCGCCGCCATGCTGGTGCCGCGCCTCATCCAGACGGTCAGCTGGCAGGATGTGCTGATGCTGGCCGTGCTCATCCTCGCCACGCTGGTCGCCCGCTCCATCGTGGTCTTCGGCCTGATGCCGCTCCTCGGCATGGCCCGGCTGGCGGAAAGCATCGGCACGGCCTATGGCGTGGTCATCGTCTGGGGGGGCTTGCGCGGCGCGGTCTCGCTCGCCCTGGGGCTCGCCGTCGCCGAGAACGAGGCCTTGCCGGAGGATTTCCGCCATATCGTGGCGGTGCTGACCACCGGCTTCGTGCTCTTCACCTTGCTGGTCAACGGCATCAGTCTCCGACCCCTGGTCAAGCTCCTCGGCCTCGACAAGCTGCCGCCGGCGGAGCAGGCGCTGCGCGACAGGGCCCTCAACCTCGCTCTGGCGCGCATCAAGGACAAGGTCTCGGAGGTTGCCGCCGCCGACCGCCTGGCCGCCAAGCCCGTCGCCGAGGCGATCGAGGAGTACGACCGGCGGATCGTCGAGGCCAAATCCAACCCCGAGATGATGACCGAGGCCCTCAGCAAATCGGATCTGGTCGCCGTGGGCCTGCGCATCATGGCCAATCGCGAGGGTGAGCTCGCGCTGGGCAAGCTGGAGGCGGGCATCCTGCCCCGCAGCATCGCCGATGCGCTGATCCAGGGCGCCGGAAGGCTCGGCGACGCGGCCAAGGTGGGTGGGCTCGCCGGCTATGAGCAGGCGGCCAAGGCGGCCGTCGGCTTCGGCGCCGTCTTCCGCATCGCGCGCTGGCTGCATCAGCATTTCCGGATCGAGCGCCTGCTCGCCGCCGAGCTCGCCGAGCGCTTCGAGCGCCTGCTGCTCGAGCGCATGATGATCATCGACCTCGGCAAGTTCGTCGACCACCGCCTGGAGCCGGTGCTGGGGGGCGAGACCGCCGCCACCATGCATGAGGTACTGGGCCGGCGCGCCGTCCGGGTGGAGCAGGCGCTGGCCGCGCTGCGACTGCAGTATCCCGACTATGCCGAGCTGCTGGAGAGCCGCTACCTCGGCCGCGTGTCGCTGCGGCTGGAAGAGGACGCCTTCCGCGACATGCTGGAGGAATCGGTGGTGAGCCAGGAGATCTTCAACGATCTCGACCGCAATCTCGGCGAGCGGCGCCGTCGGCTCGAGCGCCGCCCCGGCCTCGACGTGGCCCTCAGCCCCGAGGCGCTGATCCCCAAGGTGCCGCTCTTCGCCGATCTGGCGCCCCAGCGCCAGGCCGCGATCGCCAAGCTGCTCCGGCCGCGCCTCGCTTTGCCCGAGGAGCGGATCGTCGCCAAGGGCGAGCGGGGCGATGCCATGTATTTCATCACCTCCGGCGCCGTCAGCGTCGACGTGCCCAGCGGCGCCGTGCGGCTGGGCAGCGGCGATTTCTTCGGCGAGATCGCGCTGGTCGCCGGCCGCCCGCGCACCGCCGATGTCCGGGCGCTGGGCTATTGCAGCCTGCTCACCCTCTTCGCCGGCGATTTCTCCCGCCTGCTGGCCGAAGATTCCGAGATGAAGCGCACCATCGACGAGGTGGCGCGCCAGCGGCTGGGGGTGAGCTAGGGTCAGCTCCCCCTCTACCCCGCTTCGAAGCGGGAGAGGGAGGGGCCCATCGCGCAGCGATGGGAGGGTGAGGGTTTGGCAGGCTCATCACTCGGACTGCCCTCACCCGGCCGCCTTCGCTGCGCTACGGCGGCCACCCACTCCCGCTTCAAAGCGCGGTCAAGGGAAGTCTCGCCGTGCCTCGCTGATGCTGTTCTCTGCCTATATGAGCCGCTTGGCGAAGATCACCTTGGCCTCGCCGGGCGCGTAGAAGTCGGGGAGCTCGGCGGCTTTGAGGTAGCCGGCGCGGTCGTAGAAGGCGCGGGTGCGGGCGTAGTCGGGGCGGCCGGAGGTGTCGGCGTAGATGGCGGCAGCCCCGGATGCGGCGGCGCGCTGCTCGGTGGCGGCGAGGAGCCGGCGGCCGATGCCTTGGCCATGGTCCGCTGCCGCGACGGCGATCCAATAGAGATCCCAGCTCGCCTGGGTCAGCGGCGCCGGCCCGTGACAGGCATAGCCGAGAACGGCGCCCTCGCCGGACTCGGCGAAGAGGAAATGATAGCCGCTGGCCTTGAGGCCGCGCGCGAGGCGCTCCTGGAGCAGCTCGACCGCCAGCTCGACTTCGACCGCGGAGAAGACACCGGATGCCTCGGTGAGGCGGCGGACGGCGGCGAGATCGGCGGGCCCCGGCTGGTCGCGCAGAACTAGGCTCGTCATCTCGCCTGTTCGAAAGCGGTCACCGCAGCCGGCAGCGGGCGCGGACCCGGGTCGGCCTGTGGCGCAGGGCGCGGGCTCACGGGCTCCGCCCGGTCGGCGATGATGCGGGCGACGATCGCCGGCAGGTCGAGCCCGGCCCGCGCCGCGGCGGCGGCGAAGCCGGCATCCGGCGAGAGGCAGGGATTGATATTCACCTCCAGCACCTGGACCTCGCCGCGCCCATCGATACGGCAATCGACCCTGGCATAGCCGCGAAGATCGAAGAGCCGCCAGCAGGCCTTGGCCGTCGCCGCCAGGCGCCTGAGCAGATCTCCATCCTCGGCCCCGAAATCGAAGCGTCGCGGAGTGGCGTGAAATTCGAAGGAATGCTCGTCCCATTTGGCGGCGTAATTGACGATGCGCGGCTTGCCGGCGGGATATCCCACGAAGCACATCTCGGCCGGCGGCAGCAGCTGCATATCCTGCGGACCGCCAAGCAGCGACAGGTTGAATTCGCGGCCTTCCACAAAGGCCTCGACGAACCATTCCCCGCCGAGGCGCCGGCGCCGCTCCTCCAGCAGCGCCGGAAGCGCCCCGATATCGCCGGTGACGGAGCCGTCCTCGAGCCCGATGGAGGCATGTTCCCAGACCGACTTCACGATATAGGGGCCGGGAAAGCGGGGAAGCTCGCCGGCGGCCGCCCAATCGGGCGTGGCGATTCCTTCACCGCGCAAGAGCCGCTTGGCCAGCGGCTTGTTGGAGGTGAGATAGATCGCCTCTGCCCCGCTGCCGGTATAGGCGAGGCCCAGGGAATCCAGCAGGCTCGGCGCCAGATGGATCAGACGGCCCTGCCCTTCCAGGGATTCGACCAGGTTGAAGACGAAATCGGGCTTCAGCCGGGCGAGGCGCCGGCCTGCCGCGGCGAGATCGAGGCCGAGCGGCAGGGGCACCGGCCGGTAGCCGAGCGCGGCAAGCGTGGTGGCCACCGTCTCGACCTCGACCAGCACATCCTGCTCGTCCGGGGCGGCGTCGGGGGCGACGGCGCCGTGGAGGATCGCCACCTTGCCGCCCTTGCCGCGGGAGCCAGCACCCATGATCCCTACTCGGCGGCCACGATTTGGGGTTGCGGGCGGCGCGACAGCCCGGCGCGCTGCAGACCCTGGCGCAGGATGCGGCCGATCAGCTTTTCATAGGGGATGCCCGCCTGGGCGGCGAGGATCGGCAGATCCGAATGGGTAGGGTGGAGCCCGGCCAGAGGATTGACCTCCATGAACTGCGGCCGGCCGGC
>DATHQQ010000620.1:0-3216 GCA_035482595.1 Verrucomicrobiia bacterium | reverse complement strand
TCGGGATAGAGGCTGAGCGGGATCATCACCCCGCCCAGGATGAAGATCATCTTCTGCCAGATCCAGAACAGCGGCGCCGAGCTGCCGGTCCAGGCCGCCGCATAGCCCAGCTGCAGCTGGCAGAGCAGCACCAGGATCGTGGCGATGGCGGTGGAGAGCAGCAAGGCCGGCACCACGGCCAGGGGAATTTCCACCGTGCCGGTGGCCCAGATCCCGGCGACGAGGCCGCCCGCCGCCAGCAGGGCCAGGCGATGGAAGGTCGCGCCGATCCATTCGGCCAGGATCGCCGCGGCATAGGGCAGGGGCCGCAGCAGCGCGGCGGCGATCTCGCCGCTCAGGATATCCCGCTCCACGGCCCGATAGGGAAAGCCGACGGCGATGAGCACGCATTCGGTCACCGTCATGTACCAGAAGAGGCGGGCGGCATTGATTCCGGGCTGCCGGAGCTCGTGCAGCGGCGTCGCTTGCCACAGCGCCCAGAAGATCATCAGGAGCAGCCAGTAGAAGGCGAGCCGGCCGAGGCTGCCGGCGCGATCGGCTGCGGCCCGGCGCCAGCCCAATGCGACGAAGGCCAGAAGCGCGCTGGTCTCAGCCCGTGGCATGATCCGGCCTTCCTGTTGCGCCGCCCTGGCGGTAGATCGCCTTGATGACATCCTCCAGCGGCGGATTCTCGATGACGATGTCGCGGAGCGACAGCTGCGTCAGCGCCGCCGCCACGACTTTCTCCACTGGCGCCAGCACCGTATCGAGGCTCAGGGTCAGCCGGTAGGGCTCCGCGGCGACCTCGACCCCCGGCATGGCGAAATGCGGATGCTCCTCGGCGGTGGCGAGGACCATCGAGCGGCGCTGCAGGAAATCCCGCCGCAGGCTCTCCAGCGGCGCGTCCAGCAACAGCCGGCCGCGATCGATGACGATCACCCGGTCGCAGATCGTCTCGATATCCCCGGTATCGTGAGAGGTCAGCAGCACCGTGGTGCCCTCTGCCCTTGAGAGCTCGCCCAGATGGTCGCGCAGCGCCGCCTTGGCCGTGACATCCAGCCCGATGGTGGGCTCGTCGAGCAGCAGCACGCTTGGCCCATGCAGCAGGGATGCGGCGATCTCGCAGCGGATGCGCTGGCCGAGGGAGAGCTCGGAGACGGGCCGGTCGAGCAGCGCGCCGATATCGAAGGTGGCTGTCAGCCGCGCCAGCCGCACCTGATGTGCCGGGCTTGCGATGTCGTAGATCCGCCGCAGCAGCTCGAAGCTGCTGCGCACGGGCAAAGTGTACCAGAGCTGCGAGCGCTGACCGAAGACGATGCCGATGCGCCGCGCGAGCTGGCGGCGCTGGTGCCAGGGCACGCAGCCCGCCACCTGAGCCTCGCCCGCGCTGGGCCGGAGGATGCCGGTCAGCATCTTCAGCGTCGTCGACTTGCCGGCGCCATTGGGGCCGATGAAGGCGACCCGCTCGCCGGGCGCGATGGCGAAGGAGATGTCCTGGACCGCCGGCAGCTCGACCACCGGCCGGGCACGGAACAGCCGCGCCAGCGACCCCCCTGCTGCCGGCCCGTTTGCTACCGGGCTTCGCACCCGGAAGCTCTTGCTCAACCCCTCGACCTCGATCGCCGCCATGATTCGATCCCTTTCCCAACTCCGAACACGCAAAGAAAAAGCCCCGCCGGTGGTACCGGGCGGGGCTTTGGTCTCTCTGGCATGTCGATCCGAACTACCGCATGCAGAAGATTCCCGCCCCGCCGGCCATGGCCGGGAGGGTTTCAATAACCATCGAGTTCAGGATCTTGCGCATGGGCTAAAGCTAGGGGAGAGCCGTGGTCTTGTCAAAACCGATGTCGTCGTAACGGTAGGCCGACCAGGGCCGCTGCGATCACCAGCGCCAAGGCGGCGGCCAGGGAAGGCGCGCGGAAGCTGCCGGTGAAGTGAAACGCGAAGCCGGCGAAGCTGGGGCCGATCATCTGGCCGAGGCCGAAGGCGGCGGTCATCAGGGCAAGGCTTCGCCGCGGATCGCCGCGGGCGAGCTTGCGGGCCTGGATCAGCCCGAGGGCCGTCAGCCCCATGATCGTGCCGCCGAGCAGGATCGCGGCGGCGAGGATTCCGGGAATGCCCGCATCGAGCACGCTGAGCGCGACGGCCACTGCCTGGGTGAGGCTGGCCAGCGCATAGCTCGCCTCATTGCCGAGCCGCCGGCCGACCGTAATCCAGAACGCCACCGAGGGTGCCGCGGCAAGGCCCACGGCCAGCCAGACCAGCGGCTCGATGGCGTGCAGCGCGGGCGTCGAGCGGGCGATGGTCGAGATGAAGGTCGCGGTGATGACATAGCCGAAGCCGAAGAGCCCATAGGCGAGGACGAGCCGGATCATGCGATGGTCGTACCTGCCAGGCTCGGCGGCGGATGACGCCGGCGGCGTCGCCTCGCCGGGCGGCACGAGCTGCAGCGCCGCCAGCAAGGCCAGCAAGGTGAGCCCACCGCTTGCCAGCCATTGCGCGCGCCAGCCCATGCCCGCGGCCTCCAGCGCCGCGATCATCAGCGCCGAGAGCGCGATGCCCGCCCCGACCCCGGCGAAATGCAGCGAGCTCAGCCCCGGCCGGCCCATGGCCGCCAGCCGCTCCAGCACCAGGGCCGAGGAGAAGACCAGGACGAAGGCGCTGGCGATGCCGCCCGCCAGGCGCAGCAGAAGAAAGGCGCCCATGCCGGAAACAAGCCCCATGGCTGCCGTCGAGAGCGCGCTTCCCGTCAGCCCCGCGACGAACCAGCCGCGCTTGCCGCCGGGAAGCATCGGGCTCGCCGCCGCCAGCGCCCCCAGCAGATAGCCCAGGAAATTGGCCGAGGCGATCAACCCGGCCTGCGGTTTGGTGAGGCCGATGGCCTCGGCCATGAAGGGCAGGATCGGCGTATAGACGAAGCGCCCGATCCCCATGGCTGCGGCCATGGCGATGAAGCCGCCGATGGCAAGGGAGGTGGCGCGGTTCGCGTCGTCGGTCATGGCAGGAGGATAGAGGCTGAACGGCTGGGCCGGCCATGCATTGGAGAAGGGCGAGCCCTGCGGGGGGAAAAGCGCGTCTCCTAGCGCGAAGCCGCTAGGGAATGACGCCCGAGGAGCCCGCCGATCGCCAGGATGATCGTCACCGGCACGAGATTGATCACCAGCACCAGGCTCGATGCCTGGACCACATGGATCAGCAGATGGGCCGTATCGGCAAAGCCGGCGACGGCCAACGCAC
>DATHQQ010000619.1:0-3688 GCA_035482595.1 Verrucomicrobiia bacterium | reverse complement strand
TTGGCGGCGATGGAGCCGACCTGGGCGATCTCGTCGGAGGTGGAGATCTTCTTGGAGCGCTTCTTCACGTCCTCGACGACCGCCTCGACGGCGACGTCGATGCCGCGCTTCAGGTCCATCGGGTTCATGCCCGCGGCCACCGCGCGCACGCCCTCGCGGACGATCGCCTGGGCGAGAACGGTTGCCGTGGTCGTGCCGTCGCCGGCGATGTCATTGGTCTTGCTGGCGACTTCGCGCACCATCTGGGCGCCCATGTTCTCGAACTTGTCGGCAAGCTCGATCTCCTTGGCGACGGTGACGCCGTCCTTGGTGATGCGCGGCGCGCCGAAGGACTTGTCGAGGACGACATTGCGCCCCTTGGGACCCAGCGTCACGCGGACCGCGTTCGCCAGGATGTCGACGCCGCGGAGCATGCGCTCGCGGGCGTCGGTGCTGAAACGGACTTCTTTAGCAGCCATGTTCGATGCTTCCTTTATTCGTTTTGTCTTGGCTTAGCCTTGGGGCTTAGCCCCGGGGCTTAGCCTTGAACTTGGGCTCGGCTTGGTTCAGGCGGCCTTCTTGCCGGCTGCCTTGGTGCCTTCGACGACGCCCATGATGTCGGACTCCTTCATGATGAGGAGGTCCTGGCCATCGATGCGCACTTCGCTGCCCGACCATTTGCCGAACAGGATGCGGTCACCGGCCTTGACGTCGAGAGCGACAACCTCGCCCTTCTCGTTACGCGCGCCCGGACCGACGGCGAGCACTTCGCCTTCCATCGGCTTTTCCTTGGCCGTGTCGGGAATGATGATACCCCCGGCGGTCTTCTCCTCGGATTCAACCCGGCGGACCACCACCCGGTCGTGAAGAGGACGGAATTTCATAGGCTTACCCTCCAATTGGACATGAATCACGTTTCCCCGAGCCGCCTTTGACCCCCGCTTTGGGAGCGTTGTTAGCACTCAGGTGAAATGAGTGCCAGGCAGATATGCAAAATGGCCCGTGGCGTCAAGGGGTCTTTGGCCGTCGCAATGCCGGAAAACTGGCAGCAGTCTCGTTGTTCGGCTGCTAACGCCTTGTTCTGCAATATTTTTCTTGGAAACCATCCCGACCCTTGTCACATTTGAGAAAGGCGAGTCGCGTGATTCGGTCCTTCACGGGTGGGGAGTTGCCATGGCCAGCCTGATACCTCAGCTCAAGCGCTACCGCCTCACCACGGCGGAGATCCTCTATCACTTCCCCGACCATCCCGACCTGCTCCAGACTTATGTCTGGCAGGATTATGACCTGGCCCCGGAATTCCCGACCCTGCGCCGCTTCCTCGATTTCTGGCGGACCAGCATCGAAGGCCGGCTGCATTCGGTCCGGGTCGCTTCGACTCGGCTGATCTCCGCCGGGGAGGTCCGCTCCAGCCGCGCTTATTTGACACTGCAATAGGCGCCGAGCCGTCCTAGCTCGACGCTGGCTTCGCCTCGCCGGCTGGGCTAGAAATCCGGCGGCGCAGGCGCGCCCTCCGGATATCCATGAACCAGGCCTTTGCCCTCTCCTCGCCCGCCCTGGCCGGCGGGCATCGGCGCGACGACCGGCTGGTGGCGGTCTGGCTGCTTGCCGTCGCCGCCATGATCTTCGCCATGGTGGTCATCGGCGGCATCACGCGCTTGACCGAATCCGGCCTCTCGATCACCGAGTGGAAGCCCATCAGCGGCGTGATCCCGCCGCTGGACGCCGCGGCCTGGCAGCAGGAATTCGACCATTACAAGCTGATCCCGGAATTCCAGAAGCTCCGGCCCGACATGACCCTGGCGGAGTTCAAGGGCATCTTCTGGTGGGAATATGTCCACCGCCTCTGGGGCCGGCTCATCGGCATCGCCTTCGCGCTGCCGGGCCTCTGGCTGCTGTGGCGCGGCCGGATCAGGCCCGAGCTTCGCCCGCGGCTGGCAGCTCTCTTCATCCTGGGCGGGCTGCAAGGGGCGCTCGGCTGGTTCATGGTGGAAAGCGGGCTGTCCCAGCGCACCGATGTCAGCCAGTACCGCCTGGTTGCCCATCTGCTCTTCGCGCTGCTGATCTATGGCTTCATGCTCTGGACCGCCTTCGGGCTGCTGCGGCCTCAGCCGCCGTCTCTGCCGGGTGCCGCCGGCTTGCGCCGGCACGTCCTTGTCCTGCTCATCCTCATCATCGGCATGCTGACCACCGGCGGCTTCACAGCCGGGCTGGACGGCGGCAAGATCTACAACAGCTTCCCCCTCATGGGGGGGAGCCTCATCCCCGGCGATATCCTGGCCCAGGCGCCGCTCTGGTCGAACCCCTTCGAGAATCCGGTCACGGCCCAATTCATCCATCGCTGGCTCGCCATGATCGTCGCCGCGACCGTGCTTGCCCTCTGGCTGCGCCGCGGCCGGCTGCCGGCCGCCGCACGCCTGCCGCTGGATCTCGTCGCCGGCATGACCGCCCTCCCGGTCTGCCTCGGCATCTCCACGTTGCTGCTGGTGGTGCCCATCCCGTTGGCCGCCGCCCATCAGGCCGGCGCGGTGATGCTGTTGAGCCTGACCCTCTTCGCGATGCATAGCCTGAGGGGGGCCCGGTGACGGACCCAATGACGGATCTGGGGCCGGACCTGGCGACGGACCCGGGGACGGACGCAGCGGCGAGCCCGGTCGAGCGCCTGCCGGTCTCGGTACTGACCGGCTTCCTCGGCAGCGGCAAGACGACCTTGCTGCGCGAGCTGCTGCGCCATCCGGATTTCAGCGAGACGGCCGTCGTCATCAACGAGTTCGGCGAGATCGGCCTCGATCACCTGTTGGTGGAATCGGCGCGCGAGGACATGGTGCTGCTCGCCAGCGGCTGCCTCTGCTGCACCATCAGCGGCGATCTGGTGACCAGCCTGCGCCGTCTCTATCAGCGCCGCGCGGCCAAGGAGGTCCCCCTCTTCCGGCGGGTCGTCGTCGAGACCACCGGCCTCGCCGATCCGGCCCCTATCCTCCATACCCTGATGCAGGATCCGATGCTGGCCCAGGTCTATCGCCTCGACGGGGTCATCGCGACCGTCGATGCGGTGAACGGCATGGACCAGCTCGACCGCCAGATCGAATCCGTCAAGCAGGCTGCCGTCGCCGACCGTCTCGTGCTGACCAAATGCGACCTGGCGCCGGATACCAAGGTGCTGGAGGAGCGGCTGCGCGGCCTGAACCCGGCGGCGCCGATCCTGAAGGCGCTGGCCGGCAAGATCGACCCCCATGGCCTGTTCGACGCCGGCCTCTACGATCCGGCCAGCAAGAGCCTGGATGTCCGCCGCTGGCTGAAGGAGGAGGCCTACGCCGCGGCGGCCGACGACCACCATGACCATGAGCCTGGCCATGGAAACGGCCACGCCAAACTGGACCGCAACCGGCATGACGAGCATATCCGCGCCTTCTGCCTGACGCGGGCGGCTCCCCTGGATTGGGACAAATTCGCCGATTGGGTCGAGATGATGATCTCGCTCCACGGCGCCAATCTGCTGCGCATCAAGGGCGTGCTCAATGTCGCCGAGGCGGCCGGGCCGATCGCCATCCACGGGGTCCAGCATCTCTTCCACCCGCCGGTCGAGCTGCCGGCCTGGCCCGACGCCGACCGCAGATCGCGCCTCGTCTTCATCACCCGCGACATCGACGGCGACACCATGTCGCGCAGCCTGGCGGCCTTCCTCGGCGAGGATTCCAAGCCCGCCTGA
>DATHQQ010000618.1:0-3080 GCA_035482595.1 Verrucomicrobiia bacterium | reverse complement strand
CGCGTTGCCCTACGGCACGACGCTATCGGGCGCAGCCATCCATCGGCGGCGGCGCGTAACGCAAGAAGCAACAACAGGGGGACAGCATGAAGAAGATCCTGCTCGGCCTGGTCTGCGCGGCGGCCTTGATGGGCGCGGGCTCGATGAGCGCCGCCTGGGCGGCCGATATCAAAGTCATCAATGCCGATGCCTGGTTTCCCGAGGGGCCCGTCTGGTACCAGGGCAAGCTCTATTACGTCGAATACGGCCGCAACACGATCATGACCTGGGACGGCACGAAGAACGACACCTTCTGGAAGCAGGACGGTTGCGGGCCTTCGGCTGTCGTGACCAATGCGGCGGGCGAGTTCCTCACCACCTGCTACGATTCCGGGACCATCGGGCGGATCTCGGCGGACGGCAAGACGCTGACGCCCTATAGCAAGGATGCCAACGGCCAAGGCTTCGTGGGGCCGAACGATCTGGCACCCGACAAGAAGGGCGGGGTCTATTTCACCGGCTCGGGCCATGAGGGGCCGGCGATCGACGCCTCGGTCTATTACATCAACAAGGACGGCACGACGGTCACCCAGGTGGCCGACGATCTGCACAATGCCAACGGCCTCGCGGTCTCCAACGACGGCAAGATACTCTATGTGATCGAGACCGAGGAGAACCGGCTGCTGCAATTCAAGATCAACGACGACGGGACGCTGACGGACCGCAAGGTCTTCCTCAATCTCAACGATCTCTTCCCCAAGGACCCGAAGATCTGGCCGGACGGGGTGAAGATCGATGCCAAGGGCGAGCTCTATATCGGCCAGAGCCCCCGCTCCCTCGACGCGCCGGGCAAGATCATCGTCGTCGACGGCACGGGCAAGCTGCTGCGCACCATCGCGGTGCCGTCGGTCTCCATGCCCAATCTCGCCTTCGGACCGGATGAGAAGGTGATCTATGTCATGGCGCTGGACCAGATCGACAAGGCGCCCTGGCATGGCAAGGTCTATGAGGTGCCGAACCAGTAAGGGTTTGCGAGCAGGAGAATATTGCCACCCCCACCTCTCCCTCCCCCCTCGAAGCGCAGGCCGATCAGGTGATCGGCCTGCAGGGGGAGGCTGTGAACTATTCCCCGAGGCGGCGGATTGTGATTCCCTTTTCCGACGAGACGAAGGGAGAGGGACAATGGAGATCAAGGTCCGGCTGCAACGAGCGGATCGCAACCAGTTCCGGCTTGAGCCGACGGACTTGGATAGGCTGGTGCCCCCTGATCACCCGGTGCGGGCGGTTTGGAGATTTGTTGGCCAGCTTGACCTTTCTCCCTTTCACGAGGCAATCCGTGCGCGCGAGGGCCATCCGGGTCGCCCGCCTATCGATCCGGCGATCCTGTTCTGTCTCTGGCTTTACGCGACCCTGGAAGGCAATGGGTCGGCGCGGGAGCTGGAGCGGTTGGCCGACTATCATCACGCCTATCGCTGGATTTGCGGCGGGGTGAGCGTCAACCATCACACGCTGTCGGACTTCCGGGTCGAGCATGAGGCCTTCCTGGACGATCTTCTGACGGGCAGCGTGGTGGCGCTGATGGCGGCCGGGGTGGGAAGCCTGGAGGAGGTGGCGCAGGATGGCCTTCGGACGCGTGCGGCAGCCGGATCAAGCTCCTTCCACCGCAAGGCGACACTGGAGCGCAAGCTGGCCGAGGCTCGGTCGCGGATCGAGCGACTGAAGGGGGAAACGTCGTCTGATCCGGCGGCGAGCAGCCGGCGCCGGCAAGCGGCGGAAGAGCGGGCAGCGCGGGAAATGGAAGAGCGGGCTCGCGCGGCCTTGGGTCATCTGGAGGAGATCGAGCGGCGCCGGCAAGAGCAGGCCAAGAAGCATAAAAAGCGTGCCGAGAAGCAAAAGGAGGCTCGCTCCTCGCTGAGCGATCCGGAGGCCCGGATTCTTAAGATGTGCGATGGGGGCTACCGACCGGCCTACAACCTGCAACTCGTCACGGATACCGCCAGTGGAGCGGTGATCGCTGTGGAAGTGACGAACGAGAGTAGCGACAAACATCGAATTGAACCGATGGTCGAACAGATCCGGCGGCGCTTCGGCAAGGCTCCCGGCCGCTGGCTCGCCGATTCCGGGTACAGCGGCACCCAGGATGTCGAATATCTCGCTTCAGTTGGGCAAACCGGCATCGAAGCCTTCATGCCACTGCCCGCCGGCCGCGGCGGAGGCATAGCCAAAAGCCCTCGACCGTACGTTGGGTCGGCTATCCTGGCTTGGCGCGAGCGGATGCAGAGTGAGCGAGGGAAAGCCATCTACAAGCGCCGTTACCTCATCGAATGGGTGAATGCCGGCATGCGAAACCGCGGGCTCACGCAACTTACCGTTCGTGGCAAGCTCAAGGTCGGCGCCGTCCTTCTCTGGCAAGCTCTGGCTCACAACTTTCTCTGCCTGCTCAGAGCGGGCGCCGCCATCGCCCCCCTTCCAACATGAGCAAGCCAGCCTCTCCCTTCCAAAAGCTCCAGGCACGGTCGCCATTGGACCTGCCCAGCACGCTTCCCTCCCTACCCAGACCCTCCAAACCCAAATGGTTCACAGCCTCGGGGAGGGGAAAGATAGTAGCGGCGACACTCAACGAGGTGTGTACATCCCCTCGCGCTTTCGCGGGAATGACGAGGACGAGATTTGCCCCGCGCTAATCGGGCAGGCCGGTGATGAGATAGAGCGTCTTCAATATGCCGCTCGGCTCCATCTGGCCCTGCTTGAAGTTTGCCGCGAAGATCTTCGTGATCTCCCCCTCGCGATAGAGATGGCTGAGGGCCCGATCCACGGCGAGGCGGAAATCCTCATCGCCATGGGGCAAAGCGAGGGCATAGGGCTCCACCGTCAGGTAATTGTCGGCGAGCAGGAGCTTCTTGGGATCCTTGCTCTCCCTGACCAAGGACTGAAGGATGGCGCGATCGGCGAAATAGGCCGAGATCTCATTGGCATCCAGCATGGCCAAGCCCTCCGAATGGGTCTTGGCGGGAACGACATCGGCCGCGATGTCGCCATCCTGCAAGGAATTATGCAGCGCCTCCTCGGTGGTCGTGCCGCCCAGCACACCGATCTTGCGG
>DATHQQ010000617.1:0-8169 GCA_035482595.1 Verrucomicrobiia bacterium | reverse complement strand
GCTCACGGTGCGCGGGCAGTATCGGGCGGGCACGATGGACGGCAAGCCCGTCCCCAGCTATCTCGAGGAGCCCGATGCCGGCCCCGCGAGCGACACGGAGACCTTCGTCGCGATCAAGGCGGGGGTGCAGAACTGGCGCTGGGCGGGCGTGCCCTTCTATCTGCGCAGCGGCAAGCGTCTGCCGTCGCGGACATCGGAGATCGTCGTGCAGTTCCGCACCCCGCCCTACGCGCTCTATCCCGAGAGCGCGGGGGCCATCCATCCCAACCAGCTGGTCATGCGCCTGCAGCCCAATGAGGGCATTCGCCTGCTGATGCTGAACAAGCAGCGAGGCCCGGGCGAGCTCCGGCTGCGCCAGACCGCCCTCGACCTCAGCTTCAATGAGACCTTCGGCGGCCGCAGCCCCGATGCCTATGAACGCCTCCTGCTGGACGTCATCCGCGGCCGGCCGACGCTGTTCATGAGAGTGGACGAGGTGGAGCAGGCCTGGCGCTGGATCGAGACCATCCTCGAAGGCTGGGACCGGGAGGGCATGACGCCCAAGCCCTACACCACCGGGACCTGGGGGCCGAGCGCGGCCGTCGCCCTGATCGAACGCGACGGGCGGACCTGGCACGAGGATGAGGAGTAAGGCAGGCGCAGCAGCCCCTTCCTTCCGTCACCCCCGCGAAAGCGCTAGAGCATGAATATATCTTGAAGAGTGCCGCTTCCACTTTCTTCCCCCTCCCCCTGCGGGCCGTCAGGCCCGCGCTTTGAGGGGGGGAGGGCCGGGGTGGGGGTGGCCGTATTCTCAACGATGCAATCGGTGCAGCACAGGCTCATCGTGATCCGCGGACGCGGATCCCACCCCCCACCCTAACCCTCCCCCGCAAGGGGGGAGGGGATACAAAGGGAACGCGGTTGACTCACGTACATGCTCTAGCGCGAAAGCGGAGATCCGGGGCGAGCGGTAAGGTCTCGAGCATGTGGCCCTGGATTCCCGCTTCGCGGGAATGACGACAGGTCACACCGGAAACGGCGTCGGGTCGGTGAAGCGCTTCAGCACGTTCCAGGTGATGCGGGAGACGTTGTTCTCATAGTTGTTGTGGGAGAGCGAGCCGCACCAGGCGATGGAGGAGGTGGCGAAGAGCGCCCCGCCCGCGGGCGTCTCGCCGAAGGCGAGGTCCGCTTTGACGCGCTCGTTCTGATCGCCGCCGAGATTGGGGGGCACGACGCCGAACTCCTCATTGACCAGGAGGATCATCGGCGAATGATTCTCCGAGGAGGCGAGCCGCAGCATATTGGGCGGGGAGCCCAGCGCCGTGGTGATGCAATCGAGTTCGATCCCCGCCGCTCCGCCCCCGATCAGGCCGAAATCGCCGATGATCTCCTCTTTCACGCCCTCGAAGATGAAGGACGCGCGCGGATTGTCCGCATCGGGTCCGCGGCGGTAAAAAGAGGAGACATCGAAGCCCTGGGCGATGAAGCCGACGCCGCAGATGACGTTCGGCGCCCGGCCGATGCGCCGCCAGATGCCGCCATATTCTCCCGTGAAAGAATGATGATATTCGCCCGGCTCGGCGGCCCAGGTGCGGATTCCGTCCTCGGCTCGGCGGACCTCGATGACGCCGGGCAATTCTGGATGAAAGGCGATCCGCCAATACCAGCCATTGCCGCCCATATACATGAGTCGACCGCCGCCATCGATCCAGGTCTTCATGGCGTCCCACATCGGCGTGGAGTGATACTCCGGATGGGTCCCCGTGATGATCACCCGGTAGTCGCGAAGGAGCTCGAAGCCCTCTTCGTGCAGGTCCTCATCGGTGATGACGTCGTAATCGACACCCCGGTGATCGAGCCAATCGAAGAGATGGGTATCGGCGTTGTATTGGTAGAGCCCGGAGCCATGGCCGCCGAGCCAGGAATGATAGCGCGGCGACATGTTCAGATTGGGGCGCAGGCGGCTCGAATAGCAGATCCCCGAGCCGTCGGCATGGCTGTCGTAGAGCGAGGCGCCGATCTCCGGATGGTCGTACATCCAGAGATCGGCATGGCCGAAGGTCAGCAGCCGCCCCATCTGCCGCTCGGCGAGCCGGGCGGTGATGTGCTCGGCATGATTGGCATAGGCCATGTAGGAGCAGGTGGGCGCGAGCAGGAGGACCGGCGGGCGATTCCGGCGCTTGGCGGGCACCCGCGGCGGACGCACGAAGAAGGCGAGATAGTCTTCGCGGGTCGCCGTCTCGTCGCTCTCGCCGCAGGACACATGCAAGGCGTAGGGCCCGCTTCGCAGATCCTCCGGGATCGTCAGGGCGACGGAGGTCTGCCAGCCAGCGTCGTAGAGGTCGTCGGCATGGAAATGGATCGCGCCATAATGCGCCGGCTTGCGGGTCCAGCTATGCTCTTCGCCCGTCCAATTCCAGCCCTTCATGCCGCGGGCCGGTAGATTGACCAGCCGGCCGTGATGACCGCCGCGGCCGGTATCGACGGCCTTCGTGGTGGGAATCTCCTGGGTGAAATCCCAGCGGGCGATGATCGATGCGCCCAGCGTCGCGTCCGGCGGCTGGCGTAGAATTGCCTGATGATTCTCCGCCGGATGAAGTCCGGAAAGGAGCATCGCCCCGTCGATCTTGCCGTCGAAATGGCGGCCCACCGTCCCATCGGCCTCGGGACATCCCGCGAGATGGAGGGGTTCCTCGACGGCCAAGGGCGCGGTGGCGGCAACCCCGCTGAAATGTCCCGCATCGGCGGTATGAGCATGGGGCTGCAGCGGCCGCTGATCGAGCAGGACCTGCCGGGTCGCCGGGTCGATGGCGACGCGGAGCCCATACCATTGCCGTTCCAGCATCGGCTGGTCCGTTGTCACGGTCGCGGTCGCCCCCGCCCCATCGCTCAGCGTCACCGAGAGACGGCCGCCATCGGAGATCGCGATGCGAAAGCCAGCCTGGCGCCTCGGATTCCACTGGGCGAGAATCGTCTGGTGCGCCAGCTTCGGGCGCGTCGGCCAGATCATGGCGAAGAAGGTGAAGGCACCCGTCGCTACAGCCGGCATGGGGTCGACCACCATGAAGGAGCCGGCATCGATCCGCTGCCGCCGTCCCGGGTGGCGCCCGTCGATGGCGGTGGGAATATGGGTGAACTTGAGCCCAGGCCCTTCGGGGTTGCAGTCGCCGTGGACGACCCGCACGAGCCTTGCGTCGAACCCATCGCCCTCCTCCACCGAGAGCTTGAAGGCGATGGTCTCGCCGGGAGCGACCGAGTAGCGGTCGGGATAGCCGATGATCTTCAGCACGGCGGGGGCCTATATCGCTCAGTCGCGAAAGGGGAGATTGATATCCTCCCCCGTATGCGCCCGCCAGCGCCGGCGGAAGACTTCCCATTCCGCTTCCTCGCGGCTGGTGAAGACGGGGGCATCCTCGATTTGAATCGGATCGGCGCGATTCGGCGGCATGCGACCCAGCACCCATTCCGCAAAGGGGCGACGGCAGACGAGGATCACCTGCCAGCCGCTGGGATCATGTCGCAGGATATTGAGCAGGCGCTGCAGCCCCGGACTATGCGCGCCGATCGGCTGTTGCCGGAATTCCTCGATATACTGCCGGTCCGACTGCGGTTCGATCTTGTAGACCATGTCTCGATCATGCCGACCCGTTCGGCAAGGCGTCAACGGGCGCCGCAGGGGCCGGCCGCGCGGGCGTGGGCACGCTTCGTTGACAGCCGCCGAGGCTATTGCATACTAGTATATGCCGCAGCCACCCTCCAATCTGTGCCCTTGCAGGACGGAGTCCAACAAATGGGTTTTGCGAAGTCATGATCCCCGGATGATGCCTCCCGACTCGTTTGTTACATCTCCGATCCGCTCAACCGGAAATTGCGTGGTGGCCAGGCGGTTGAAAACAAGTTTGAACGGGAGGATTCGCGGTGAAAACACAAGACTATGATCGGCTTTTCGCGCTGCAGACGAGCCGGCGCAATGTCCTGAAGGGGGCCGGCGCGACGGCTGCCGCCCTGGGCGCAGGCGGCGTGCTCGGCACGTTTTCCGGGAGCGCGCGGGCACAAGACAATCTGCGCGCCCAGCTCCTGCAGATCCCCGGCGTGGGCAAAGGCTCCCCCACGGATGCCGATTGGCAGAAGGTCGGTGAGCTCTGTCTGCCGCCGACCAAGGCGAACGTCACGGAGGGCGAGTTCAAGGGCGTGGAGCTCAGCTTCATGGGGCTCAACAATCAGAACCTGCACAATCTGCTCTTCCGCGGCTTCCTGAAGCCCTGGGAGGCCTATACCGGTGCAAAGATCAATTGGATCGACCTCGCCCAGGCCGATTACAACCCCCGGCTTCAGCAGGCCATCGCCAGCGGCACGGTCGACTTCGACATCCTCGAGATGGGCGCACCCTTCGAGGGCGATGTCTGCGGCAAGGGCCTGGCCTCGGAGATGCCGGACTGGGTCAAGAAGCAGATCGATTTCGACGACTATGTGAATTATCTGAAGCCGCCGGTCGGCACCTGGGGCGGCAAGACCTATCGCGTCACCATCGACGGCGATACCCACAACTTCAACTACCGCACCGACTACTTCTCCGATCCCACTTTGGCCGCGGCCTGGAAGGCCGAGGGCGGCAAGGGCGATTGGGGTGTGCCCAAGACCTGGCAGCAGGTCCAGGCGGTCACCAAATTCCTCAAGGGCAAGAAGATGGGCGGCAAGGACGCCTTCGGCTATCTCGATTCGCCGAAGCCCTGGGGCGGGTTCTGCTTCTATTTCCTGGGCAGCCGCGCCACCGCCTACGCCAAGCATCCCGACGACAAGGCCTGGCTGTTCGACGTCGACACCATGAAGCCGCGCGTCAACAACCCGGCCTGGGTGCGGGCGATCCAGGATGTGATCGACGCGCTGCCCTCCGAACCCGCCGATCAGATCAACGCCGATCCGAACACCACCGGCTTCCAGCAGTTCCTGGCGGGCGTCGGCTCGATGGTCACCTGGTGGGGCGATGTCGGCTCCAATGCGAAGACCAATGACGCCTCGGTCATCGGCGATGTCTGCGGCTTCAGCATCCTGCCCGGCTCCGACGACGTCTATAATTCCAAGACCGGCAAATGGGAGACCCTGCCGACGGGCCCGAACTACGCGCCGAATCTGGCCTATCTCGGCTGGGGCATCTATGTCATGGCCCGGGTCGACAGCGATGCCGCCAAGCATAAGGCGGCCTGGAGCGCTGCCGCCCATCTCGGCGGCAAGGATCTCGGCCTCTGGACCGCAGCCTATCCCTCCGGCTTCCAATGCTATCGCAACAGCCAGCACAATATCGACGAATGGGTGGCCGCGGGCTATGACCGGGCCTTCATCACCAACTATCTCGACTCGCAGTTCAATTCCTACAATCACCCGAACGGCGCGATCGAGCCGCGCATTCCGGGCATCTTCCAGTACTACAGCGTGGCGGAGGACGAGCTCGCGAAGATCTTCGCCGGCAAGACCGATGCCCAGACCGGCGCGAACAATATCGCGGCGGCCTGGGAGAAGCTGACCGACCAGATCGGGCGCGCGAAGCAGATCGAGCTCTACAAGGCTTCTCTCGCCTAATCGCCTTTTCGATCCGACCGTTCTACCTATCGGCTGGTGGCGCCAATCCCGCCACCAGCCGAAGCTTTGCTGGAAGGATGTCGCGGATTGATGCAAGAATCGACCTGACGCGCGTTCAATGGAGAATCTCCTGCCGCTAGCCCGCGACGATCGACATCCGGTCGCCTCCTTTTCCATCTCGGCGGGCCGCAGGCAGGCGGGGCGCGGGCTCATCCTCTTTGCCTCGCTCGGCTTCGCGGCGATATTCCTCCTTCAGTTTCTTCACGCCGCCGGGGCAAGCGCTGCCGGATTCGACAACTGGCGCCCCGTGCTCTACGCCTATGTGATCTGGGCCGCTGCCCTGATTGCCGGGCAGGTCATGATCCGTGGCGAACGCGGCCAGCCGGCGGTGTTCCTGCTCCCCGCCCTTCTGTTCACCATCGCCATGGTGATCTTCCCGACCTTCTTCGGGCTCTATATCGCCTTCACCGACTGGAATCTGAGCTCGCTGACCGGCCGTCACTTCAACGGCCTGGACAATCTGCGCTCGCTTTTCGCCGATCCCTATTTCTGGAACGCCATCATCAACATGGGCTACTACGTCCTGGCGGTGCTGGTGCAATACGCGATCGCCTTCGCGCTGGCTTTGCTGCTGAACGCCGAGATCAGGGGTCGCAAATTCTTCCGAATCGTCTTCCTGATGCCGTTCATGCTGAGCCCGGTCGCCGTGAGCTGGATGATCGGCAAATCCATCCTGGAATACCGCTTCGGCCCGGTGGCGACATTCGCCCGCGATCTGGGCTGGGATATTCCCGCCTTCTTCGCCTCCCCCTGGATCGCGCGGGCGAGCATCATGGCCATGGATGCCTGGGTCTCCATCCCCTTCATCATGATCCTGCTGCTTGCGGGCTTGCAGGCTTTGCCCGGCGAGGTGCTGGAGGCCGCCAAGGTCGACGGCGCGACCGGCTGGCAAAGCTTCTGGAAGATCACCTTCCCGCTGATGCTGCCCGTGAGTCTGACGGCGGTGGTGCTCCGGATCATCTTCGAGCTGAAGCTCGCGGATATCGTGATCAATGTGACCGCGGGCGGGCCCGGGGGCGCGACCGACACGGTGTCGAGCTTCATCTACCGGGAATACCGCGACCGATCCAATGTCGGCTACGGCACCATGCTGGCCGAGTTCTATCTGGTGATCATCATCGTCTTCGTGAGCCTCCTGCTCACCCTGGCCAGCCGGTGGATGCGGCGGGTCACATGAGGCCTGCCTCTCCCTCGGCCGGACATGCCTCGGCGCAGAGACGCAAAGAGGATGCGGCGCGCCGGGCGAGATATGTCTCGGGCCGGGTGCTGATCTATGGCGCCCTGATCTTCTGGGCCTTCATCTCGCTCTTTCCCATCTATTGGACGATCACCACCTCCTTCAAGGTCGCGGTCGACGTGACCCAGGGCCACCTGATCCCCTGGATCGACTACACGCCTTCCTGGAAAGGCTGGCGCTCCCTCGGCCTGTCGCCGGACACGATCTTCCAGACCTCGACCGTCCGCGACGAATTCCTGCAGCGCTTCGAGAACAGCGTGCTGGCCTCGGTCGGGGCCTCCCTGGTGGCGGTCATCATCGGATCCCTGGCCGGCTATGGGCTCAGCCGCTTCGAATACAAATTCGGGCCCTGGCGGAACAAGGACATCTCCTTCTTCTTCCTGTCGCAGCTGATTCTCCCGCCCGTCGTCCTGGCCATGCCTTTCCTCGCCCTCTACAAGGAGCTGGCCCTGCTGGACAGCATCGCGGGGCTGCTGCTGATCTATACCCTGACGGTGCTGCCGATCGTCATCTGGATCATGCGCGACCAGTTCGGCTCGATCCCCCGGGAGCTGGAGGAGGCCGCCCTCATCGACGGCTGCTCGATCTGGACCGCCTTCCTGCGCATCGTGCTGCCGGTGGCGCTGCCGGGCATGGTGGCCGCCTTCATCCTCTCCGTCGTGCTCTGCTGGAACGAGTATTTCTTCGCGGCCCTGCTCACGAGCTCGGACGCCAAGACCCTGCCGGTCATGGTCGCGAGCCAGACCGGCTCGCAAGGGATCAACTGGTGGTCGATGGCGGCGCTGTCCACGGCGGCGATCGCCCCGCTGGCCATCATCGGGATCTTCCTCGAGCGCTACATCGTCAAGGGGCTGACGGCCGGCTCGGTCAAGTAAATCCGGGACCCGGGTCGCCTTCTCGTCGTTCAATCCGGCCGGCGGCCGCGATAGGCATCCTCCAGCAACCGACGAATTCCCGCCCGGTCGAGAGGCCGGGGGTTGGGATAGGGCGCGGCCAAGGCAAGCTCCGCCGCGCGATCGAGATCCTCTTCGCGCAGACCGAAATCGGCGAGCCGCATCTTCGCGCCGCAAGATAGCGCCAGGTCGAAGAGCGCGGCGGCTGCAGTTTGCCCCGCCTCGGCGCCGATGGCGGCGCAGATGCGGGCCATCGCCGCCGGTGCGGCGGGCGCGTTATAGGCCGCGGCATGCGGCAGCACCGCCGTATGGGTCTCCGCGTGGGGCAGGTTGAAGCTGCCGCCCAGGCTGTGACACAGCTTGTGATGCAGGGCCATGCCGACGCTGCCGAGGCAGGCCCCGGCAAGCCAGGCGCCGCAGAGC
>DATHQQ010000616.1:0-2933 GCA_035482595.1 Verrucomicrobiia bacterium | reverse complement strand
CCCTGATGCGGCGCCGGTGGATAGGGCATGCGCACCGGCACATTGGCGAGGCGCGGCTCGAGCGTCGGCTTGCCCCGCACCATCCTGGCGTTGAAGCGTTCGAGATCCCCGAACAGATCGCCGCGCAGCGGCCAGGCATCGGCCGCGCAATAGCCCAGCAGCGGCACGGGCCGGTCGCGGTCGGAGAGATTGCTCTCAGAGCCATGCACCATTCGCACATGATGCAGCGTGATGGTCCCCGCCTCGCCGGTGAGTGGCACGGCCCGGGAAATATCGAGCCCTGGGGCCGAGGGATGGATCGCGCCGGCGAAATAGCCCTCGTAATGGTGATCGAAGACGGGACCGCGATGAGAGCCTGGAATGACCATGATCGGGCCATTCTCCAGGGTGCAATCCTCGAGCATCACGCCCACCTCGAGGATGTCGTCATTGCTGTGGGGATAGAAGGCCCAGTCCTGATGCCATTCGACAGGCTCGCCGCCGCGGCCGGGCTTGATGTTGAGCTTGGTGTGCTCATAGCGCAGGTCGGGGCCGATGAGCTGAACCACCATATCGGTGATCGCCCGATCTGCGAGCAACTCGGCGAAGATCGGATCCGCCCGGTGCGGGTCCTTGATCCGGCGCACTCGCGGATTGTCCGGCCGATGGGCATCCTCCAGATCATAGACGGCGTCGCTGGCCCGGACCTGGCGCGACCGGTCGATCAGCTGCCGCAGGATCTCTCCGGCCGACGCGATGCGCTCGCGGCCGACCACCCCGGGAACCGCCAGATAGCCGTTCTCGCGATAGAAGCCGATCTGATCCGAACTCAGCATTGACATCTCCGTCCTGACCCTCGCGCGGGTGATCGCCAAGCTTAGCCGATCCGCCGGGCGAAGTAAGGACGAAGCGCTCCGACCCAGCGCGGTTCTAACCTGGCCAGCGCCAGTTCTGCACCTCCGGCATGTCCTCGCCACGAAGCCGGATGTACTGCCGGTGTTCGATCAGCTTGTCGCGCATCTTCTGCTTGGCATAGGCCGCCAGATATCCGAGCTTCGGAACCCGGTCGATGACGTCGTCCACGAGGTGGAAACGGTCGAGGTCGTTGCGGACGACCATGTCGAAGGGGGTCGTCGTCGTCCCCTCCTCCTTGTAGCCGCGGACGTGGATGTTGTTGTGGTTGGTGCGCCGATAGGTCAGGCGGTGGATCAGCCAGGGATAGCTGTGATGGGCGAAGATGACCGGCTTGTCGGTGGTGAACAGCGCGTCGAAATCATGATCGGTCAGGCCATGGGGATGCTCCTCATGGGGCTGAAGCGTCATGAGATCGACGATATTGATCACGCGGATCTTGAGATCGGGGATATGCCGGCGCAGCAGATCGACCGCGGCCAATGTCTCCACGGTCGGTACATCGCCGGCGCAGGCCATCACCACATCGGGCTCCCCGCCCCGGTCGTTGCTCGCCCATTCCCAGATGCCGATGCCCGCGGTGCAATGCTTGATCGCTTCCTCCATGCTCAGCCATTGCGGCGCCGGCTGCTTGCCGGCCACGATCACATTGATGCGATTCCAACTGCGCAGGCAGTGGTCGGTCACGAAGAGCAGGGAATTGGCATCCGGCGGCAGATAGACCCGGACGATCTCGGATTTCTTGTTGCAGACATAGTCGATGAAGCCCGGATCCTGATGGCTGAAGCCGTTGTGGTCCTGGCGCCAGACATGGGAGGTGAGCAGATAGTTGAGTGAGGCGATCGGCCGTCGCCAGGGAATCTCGCTCGTGGTCTTCAGCCATTTCGCATGCTGGTTGAACATCGAATCGATGATGTGGATGAAGGCCTCGTAACAGGAGAAGAAGCCGTGCCGGCCGGTCAGGAGATAGCCTTCGAGCCAGCCCTGGCAGGTATGCTCCGAGAGGATCTCCATGACCCGCCCGTCCGGTGCCAGATGATCGTCATAGGATAGGGTCTCCGCATCCCAGGCGCGGTTCGTTACCTCGAAGACCTTCTGCAGCCGGTTCGACGCCGTTTCGTCCGGGCCGAAGACCCGGAAGTTGCGCCGCTCCGCGCTTGCCTTCAGCACATCGCGCAGGAAGGCGCCCATGACCGCCGTGGCCTCGGCATCGTGTTTCCCCGGCTGATCGACCTTGACGGCATAGTCGGCGATGTTCGGCAGGTCGAGATCGCGCATCAGCAACCCGCCATTGGCATGGGGGTTGGCGCTCATGCGACGGTTTCCCGCGGGCGCCAGGGCCGCGATTTCCGCCTTCAGCCCGCCCGCCGCATCGAACAGCTCTTCCGGGCGATAGCTCTTCATCCATGTCTCGAGCAGCTTCACATGCCCGGGCTTGGTGGCGAGCTCGGACAGGGGCACCTGGTGGGAGCGCCAATAGCCCTCCGTCTTCTTGCCGTCGACCTCTTTCGGCCCCGTCCAGCCCTTGGGCGTCTTCAGGATGATCATCGGGAAGGCCGGCCGGCCCTTCGCCTTGCCCCCGCGGGCCTGATTCTGGATCTCGCGAATCTCGTCGAAGACCTTGTCCAGGGTGGCCGCCATGAGCTGATGCATCGTTTCGGGATCGTCGCCCTCCACCAGATGGGGCTTGTAGCCATAGCCCACGAACAAGCTGTTCAGCTCCTCCGTCCCGATGCGCGCCAGGATAGAGGGATTGGCGATCTTGTAGCCGTTCAGATGCAGGATCGGCAGGACCGCGCCATCGGTCACGGGGTTGAGGAATTTGTTGCTGTGCCAGGAGGTCGCCAGGGGTCCGGTCTCGGCCTCGCCATCGCCGACCACGGTGGTGACGATGAGATCGGGATTGTCGAAGGCAGCACCATAGGCATGGGAGAGGGCATAGCCGAGCTCGCCTCCCTCATGAATGGAGCCCGGGGTCTCGGGCGCGACATGGCTGGGAATGCCGCCGGGGAACGAGAACTGACGAAACAGCCGTTGCAGTC
>DATHQQ010000615.1:0-6081 GCA_035482595.1 Verrucomicrobiia bacterium | reverse complement strand
GACCTCCCAATCGCTCTTCTCGGAGCCGCGGGGAATGACGACATCATCGTCGGGACCGACGATGGAGCTGGTCGCCTTCATGAAGATGATCGGCTCCGTCGGCACCTTGAGGCCGGATTCCGCGGCATGGTCGGCATAGTTGAGGCCGATGGCCACGACCTTGCCGATCTTCGCCACGGGCGGGCCGAGGCGGGGCTTGCCGGCCACCCTCGGCAGCTTCGCGGCATCGAGCGAGGCGAGATGGGCCAGCGCCGCGGGCTGCAGCGCTGCGCCATCGATATCGCCGATCTCGGCGGAGAGATCGCGCAGCACGCCCTTGCCGTCGAGAAGGCCGGCTTTCTCGGCACCGGCCGGACCATAGCGCAAGAGTTTCATTAGGGGGGACTCCGTTCAGGGAAAAGGAAAAGCGTAGGATGGCCCTCAGGCCGTGACCTTGGCCAGGAATTTGGTCAGCAGATCGAAATAGGTCTCCGGATCCTCATACATCGGCATATGCGAGCAGCCCCGCAGCACGGCGATCTCGGAATGGGGCAGGGCCTGATGCATGCGCAGCGCGCAGGCGGGCGTCAGCTCGTCGAACTCGCCGACGACGACCAGGCAGGGCACGGTGATGCGCCGCATTTCGGCGATGCGATTCCAATTCTTGAGATTGCCGGTATAGAGGAACTCATTGGGCCCCTGCATCGTGACATAAGGTCCCATGTTCCAGCCGTCGAGGGAGGCCTTGAGCGGCTTGGGCAAGCTCTCCAGCCGATGCACATGGCGGAAGTTCAGCAGGGTCACCGCCGCCTGATATTCGGGATGGTCAAAGCTGCCGCGGGCCTCATGGCGCTGCATCATGGCGACGGTCTCGGAGCCCAGTGCGGCGCGCAGCCGGTCGAGCTCGCTCACCAGATGGGGCATGTCGCCGCAGGTGTCGGAGAGGATGAAACTCTTCAGCGCGCCCAGATAGGTGAGGGCATATTCGATGCCCAGCCAACCGCCCCAGCTATGGCCGAGGAGATGCACCCGCCCGAGGCCCAAGGCCTTCCGCACCGCCTCGACCTCTTCCACATAGCGCTGGAGGGTCCAGAGCGCCGGGTCCGATGGGTGGTCGGATTCGCCGGTGCCGAGCTGGTCATAGGTCACCACCCGGTAACCCTCCTTGACCATGCGCAGCAGCGGCTCCCGCAGATAGTCGCAGGGCAGGCCCGGCCCGCCATTCAGCAGGAACAGCACCTCCGGATGGGCGTCCCCATAGCTATAGGTGACGACCTCATGGCCGTCGACCTTGACCCTGGTCGACGAGTCCGGTTTCGGCATTGCCAAATGATTCCTTAAGCCTGAGGGCGAGGGAGAGTGCCGGGGCGGGAGGGGCATCGTCAAGCGCTTCAGGCCCCCAAACCCTGATCTTCGGAGGGTCAATTCGGCCTTGAATGGCGACGAGGCACTCTCTCTTAGCAGCAGTTCACAGGACTTAACGCCGCGGCAGGCGAGGATCGGCCTAGTCTGGATCTGCCCGAAGGTGGCGGATCGAGCCGCGGCGACATCCCCTTCCGACAAACCGGGTCCCATCGCACAGGCATAGGAGACGATGAATGATCTTCGCATTCAAATCCCGCTCCGCCACCCTGGCCTTTGCCGCCGCGCTGTTCTTCGCGGCTACGCTCACGGCGCCGCCGCCCGCCTATGCCGCCGACCCACTCGCCATACCGAAGGTCCGTTTTCACGCGGTCAATGTGATAGCGCCGATGATCCACGACTTCCTCGACCGCTCGATCGGTCAAGGCGGATAAGCGCGGACGGAGACTGCTCGCCTTCGCGATCGGGCAGGTTTTCGAGGGCGAGGGAGGTGCGGCGACCCCGCACCTCCGCCCTATCTCCGGCAATCCCGCTGCGCTAGGGTTCCGGGGCCATGGCCGCGACTGCCGCATCGGAATCCCCAAGCACCGCGCCCGACCTTCGGGCGTTTTATGAGTCGTCGCTCAGGCCTTATCTGGCAGCGCAGGATTCACGGGTGCGGTCCACCCAGCGCAACCGATGGTTGGTGCTGGTCCTGGGCCTTGCGGTCGCTGCCACCATCATCGCCTGGGCCTGGCAGAGCGGGAGCGACAGCGAATTCGGCCCGATGGCCGGCTTCGGCCTCGCGGCCATCTCGATCGGCTATTTCTGGTTCGCGAAAGCCGGTTTGGCCGATGATTTGCGCCATGAGCTGATGGGCCGGATCGCCAAATTTCTGGGGCTGCGCTACGAGCCCGCGGCTGCGGGATTCGATCTCGAGCCTTTCGCGCTTCTCGGCCTCGCCGGGGCCGACAAGGTCAGGCGTAGCGACCGTGTCTTCGGCGAGGTGGGCGGGCTCGCGGTGGATATGATGGCGGCGAAGCTCGCCGATGAATCCTCGACGGGCACCGGCAACCAGCGCCATACGAGGACCACCGAACGCTTCAGCGGGCTGCTGATCAGCGTCGAAGATCCGGCCCCGCCCGGCGTGCTGTTCCGGCTGGTCCCGCCGGCCAGCGCGACGACCCGCAATATGCTCCGCGGCTTTTCCATCGTAAGCCATAGCCAATCGCCCGATCAGCCCTTGCCCTCGGCCGACGAGCTCCAGGCCAAGTTGGCCGCCGGGCCTGAAGGCGCGCCGACGACCCCGACCGGCGATGGCGCCTTCGATGCCAGGTTCGAATTGCACGCGGCCGCGGCTGATATCCCCGCGGCGCTCGCCCGGCTCGATGCCCCGACCCGCGCCGCCTTGCTCGACATCGCGGCCATCTTCGGCGGCGGGCCGGTCTCGGTCGGCTTCGATGGCGGCGAGATCCTGCTCGCCTTCGTGACCGAGCAGCGGTTCGAGATCGGGCCCCTCCGCCCGCCCATGGCCGAAATCGAGCGGGTCCAGCATCTGGCGGATCAGATGGGGGTACTGGGCGAGATCGTGGAGAGGTTGCGGGCGGGGCAGAACTCTGCCGGAACAGATTAACCAAAGCTTCGCGAATAGGTGTTGGACTTCACCGGGCAGAGGCAGGCATTCTGTGAAGATCGCTGCGGCAAATCGCAGACCTGCCGCGATGCCGAGCGCTGGGAGCAGCCCATGACCTCCACGACAGAACTGGAGTTGTTGATCGCCTTTGGCAAGCGGCTGGAGGCCGAGCGGCGCAGGATCATCGACCTCCTGATGGCCGCGCGGGGCGACAAGGCCCTCGACCCGGAGATGCTCCGGCAACTTTCCATTGTTCAGGGCGCCTGCATGGGCGTTGCAGCAGAGATCGAGGCGCATACCCCGACGATCGGCGGGGGCGCTGAGACCTGACGGCGGAGCAAGGCTGAAGCGGCTATCCTGGAGGAAAGAACATGCCCATGTCGAAGCGCTTGGCTGCCGAGTTCATCGGCACCTTCTGGCTCGTTCTCGGCGGTTGCGGCAGCGCGGTGCTCGCTGCCGCCTTCCCGACGCTGGGCATCGGCTTCGTCGGCGTGTCGCTGGCCTTCGGACTCACCCTTCTGACCATGGCCTTCGCCATCGGCCATATTTCGGGCTGCCATATCAATCCGGCCGTGACCGTCGGCCTCGTGGCCGGAGGCCGCTTCCCGGCGCGCGAGCTCGTGCCCTATGTCGTGGCCCAGGTCCTGGGCGGCATCGCCGCGGCGGCGGTGCTCTATGTCATCGCCAGCGGCCATGCCGGCTTTGACGTCTCGGCGGGCTTCGCCTCCAACGGCTATGGCGAGCATTCGCCCGGTGGCTATTCGCTGCTGTCCTGCCTGGTGACCGAGGTCGTGATGACCTTCATGTTCCTCATCGTCATCCTGGGCTCGACCGACGGGCGGGCGCCAAAGGGCTTCGCGCCCATCCCCATCGGTCTGGTGCTGACCCTGATCCATCTGATCAGCATCCCCGTCACCAATACCTCGGTGAATCCGGCGCGTTCGACGGGGCCGGCTATCTTCGTCGGTGGCTGGGCGCTGGGCCAGCTTTGGCTCTTCTGGCTGGCGCCGATCGTGGGCGCGGCGTTGGCCGGCGTCGTCTATCGCTGGTTTGAGACCGAGGATTGAGCGAAGACACTCTGCCGTCTAGGGATTCTCAGCCCTATGCAGGTAGGCGGCAATTCTCGTCGCGATGGCCTGAACGAGATGGTCGATGAGCAGGGCCTCGGTCTCGAATACCAAGGTGATCGTCGTGGCATCATCGGCGGGGAAACGAGGACACCGCGTCTCCGCGACCCTGAATCCGGGCTCGTCGCGGAAGCGATAGCTGAAACTCGTCGCATCGAAATGGATGCTGTAGTTCGGCCGCATCTCCCATTGCATATCCGTGACGAAAGAAGAAAGGTCCCGCTTCAGGCGGCCGACCTCGACGGTAGCGCCGTCGCCGTCGATCTCAGTTCTGAGGAAACGGGGGTCGGCTGCCGCTGCGAGCTTCTCGACAAGCGCCCGTAAAGCACAGAAGCGCTGGCGCTGTCGTTCCGGAAATTCGGCGTCGAGACGATCCGCAGTCTCCAGCTTTGCACGCTCCCCTCGCACGACCTTGTCGAGCTCGTCTTTCAGGCTCATGACTCGCACCGATACCGCTGTCATCAGCGCCGCTTCTCCAAGGAACCAGCTCGCACTATGTGGTGACGAGGCTTCCTCGCCGCATGAAATGACGGCAATGGACGGATGAATTGGAGGCAATGTGGCGGGGAGAAGCGGATGAAGGTCGCCGGCGCGGAGCCGGCGTCAATTCGGTAGGAAATGGCACCCCGGTCGGACTCGAACCGACGACCTAAGGTCCGCAAATTGTGCTAGGCATCTCAGACTCTGCCAAACCTCCCCGGGAATGTCGATTTTTCAAGTACTTACCTTGGCATCCTCGGCGGGGTGGTTTTGACGCCGGAAAAGGGGTCACCAGGGAATCGCGCCCCGAAAATCACAGACCATTTCCCGCCCCGGGCAGGAGCATCGATTCGCCCCGGGCCGATACCTCGCCCTCGACGGCGTCCATGGTTCTGATGCGCGCAGGTTGCATGCCGTCGAGCACCATCGACTAAAAATAGCCTCAAATTTGACGTCACCGAAATCGTGGTCCGGGTCGGGTGGAAAACTTCCATTTAATGAAACGCGACTTCAATAGACCGGGAAGGAGGCACGGAATGTGGATAGCGATATTCGGCGCGTTCGTTCTGGTCACCGTCCTGTTCGGCAATTCGGCGCATCGGGAAAGCTCGGCCAAGTCTGTCCATGCTCAGCCCGCCGTCGCTGAGGTCGTGGAGACGGCGGAACCGGGTCTAGCACCTCACTTTGATGGAGCGCCCGGGATCTACAAGAAGGACTAGGGCCGCCCATACTGCCGAAGGCCGGAAGTCGCCGCTCCAGGGGCCCGGTGTTCCGCCCTGATGACGGGCTTGCGGCGCGGCGAGCTACTAGCGCTCACCTGGCGAACGATCGGCATCGGTGCTGATCTCATCTACGAACCGCCGCGGGATAAGGCACGGCAGGCCAGGGATCGACTGGCCGATTTGGGAATGATTGTGGTGCCCCCGGTCGGACTCGAACCAACAACCTACGGTTTACAAAACCGTTGCTCTGCCAATTGAGCTACAGGGGCTTTCGCGGCATTTCAATGGCTTAGGACAGTTCGCCACACGTCCTAGCCACCAGATACGCAATCGCCTTTGTGGTCGGCGGGAATCTAGTTGCTGGTGCGGGAGATGTCGAGAGATGCGAAAGACGTCGGATGCCGGACGTTTCGGACACCGGTCGCGCGCCTCGCTCGTCGCAGCAGCATCGATTGACGCAAGGCCACGGCAACGCGCGAGGCGGCGAGATGTCGCACTTTCGGTTCGGGGTGGATGCTCGCCTTGGTTATTGCAGCGCCGTCAAATATGCCCGGGGCCGCGGCCAGGCCGCCCTCCCAAGCCGCCGTAGGCGTAGATCATCACCGGCGCCTGGTTTTCGTTCTTGAAGCTCATCATGGTGCCAATGGCCTGGGCACATTGCCTTGGCTCCACGACAGACTCTGTCGAGATGCCGGTCAGCGAGTTGGACGCGAACATGCGAACGGGGGTCGACCCTTCGTTGCAGACCCGGAATTCACCGCCCGAGCCGAAGGTCCTCGTTTTGCCCGGCATCAGCATG
>DATHQQ010000614.1:0-10885 GCA_035482595.1 Verrucomicrobiia bacterium | reverse complement strand
CGCGACACCCCGAATCTCATCTGGGAGGTCTATTCGCTGTTCACCGGCACCGACGGCATGTCCTATGCCGGCATCTTCTTCGTCTCGGATCCGACCCGGCGCAAGACGGTCTCACGATCCGTCCTGGAGCATGACGGGCAGTACGCCCGGATAACCGAGGATTAGACAGTGGCACCACGAACGCTGAGCCTGGACGGCAGGCTCTATGACTATGTCTTGTCTCATTCGGTCCGCGAGCCGGCGGTGCTGAAGGAGCTCCGGGCGGAGACCGCCAAACTTCCGATGGCCATGATGCAGATCGGCCCCGAGCAGGGGCAGTTCATGCGTCTCCTGGTTGAGCTGACAGGCGCCAAGCGCGCCATCGAGGTCGGGACCTTCACGGGCTACAGCTCGCTGTCGGTCGCCCTCGCCATGCCGGCGGACGGCCGCCTGATCGCCTGCGACGTCAGCGAGGAATATACCAACATCGCCAAGCGCTACTGGGCCAAGGCCGGGGTCGCCGGCAAGATCGAGCTGAAGCTGGGGCCGGCCGTGGCGACCCTCGACGGGCTGCTGGCTGCGGGCGGCGCCGGCAGCTTCGATTTCGCCTTCATCGATGCCGACAAGCCGAACTACCTGGAATATTACGAGCGTTGCCTGAAGCTGCTGCGCCAGGGGGGCCTGCTGGCCATCGACAATGTTCTGTGGGGCGGGGACGTCGCCGACCCCGAGAAGAGCGATGCCGATACAACGGCGATCCAGGCCCTCAACGACAAGGTCGCAGCCGACGAACGGGTGAGCATCAGCCTGCTGCCCATCGGCGACGGCCTGACCCTCGCCCGCAAGCGCTGAGGCTCGCCTAGAGCCTGATCGTCTCAAGCCGAAGCGGCTTGAGACGTGAATCAGGCTCTAATCATTTAAGTAGAGCAAGATTCACGGGTCAGCTTGATTCAAGCTGACCCGATCTTGCTCTAGGGGCCCGTCCCCAGCGACGGGCTGTGGACCATGTCGCCCGTGTGGATGCCCAACTTCTCCGCCGCGCCGCCATTGATCTCGAGCACGGCTCGGACCGGATCGCCGGAAGGGATGGGGTTGGTCGACAGCGGGATCGTGCGCTCGACGATCCGGCGGATATGCCCGTCGGCGCCGATGAACAGCATGTCGAGGGGGATCAGCGTGTTCTTCATCCAGAAGGCGACCGACTGTTCGGCTGGATAGACGAAGAGCATGCCCGCGTCGGCCGGCAGGCTCTGGCGGTACATGAGGCCGAGCTCCATCTGCGACGGCGTGGTGGCGAGCTCGACGTTGAAGCTTTGCGGGCCCTTGGAGCTGTCGATGGACAGGCTACTGGTCTCGGCGGCTTGCGCCAGGCCGACCAGGGCGAAGAGGGCGAGAAAGATCCAGCGCAGCATGGCCGGCAGACTAGCCGCCCCGGCCCCGCCGGTAAACCGAACCTTCGTCCATCTTCATCGATGAGTCGGGTTGACAAGCAGCGCCGGGACGAAAAGGCTGCGCCCTCCACCTCCGGGGGCAATTGCAGGATATGAGCGCCGCGCCGGCCGCCATCTTCGGCCTCGATCCCTTCTGGCTGTCGCTGGCCCTCCTGCTGGCGACCTACGCCATCCTGACCTTGGACCGGCTCAACCGGGCGATCGTCGCGCTGCTGGGCGCGGCCCTCATGATGCTGACGGGCATAGTGGACCAGGACAGCGCTATCGCCGGCCAGGATTTCAACACCCTGGCGCTCCTGATCGGCATGATGCTGCTGGTCGCCATCGCCCGGCCCTCCGGCATGTTCCAATATCTCGCCTTCTGGTCGGCCAAGGCGGCGCGCGGGCATCCAGGCTATCTTCTGGCCCTGCTGACCCTGGTCACCGCCGTCGTCTCCGCCGCTTTGGACAATGTGACGACGGTGCTGCTGATTGCGCCGGTCACTCTCGTCATCACCAATGAGCTCAAGCTGCCGGCCTTCCCCTTTCTCTTCAGCGAGGTGCTGGGCTCCAATATCGGCGGCACGGCGACCCTGATCGGCGATCCGCCCAACATCCTGATCGGCTCGGCCACCGGCCTCTCCTTCAACGCCTTCATCATCCATCTGACCCCGGTCATCCTGGTCGTGCTCGCCGTCCAGATCGCCATCGGCCACCTCCTCTGGGGACGCCAGCTTCGGATCGAGCCGGAGGCCCGGGCCCGGGTGCTGGCCTTCCGTCCCGCCGACGCGATCACCGACACGGCGCTATTGGGCAAGAGCCTTCTCGTGCTCGTCCTGGTGCTTGCCGGCTTCGCCTTCGGCGAAAGGCTGGGGCTGAAGCCCGGCGCCACGGCTCTCATGGGCGCCGCCTTGCTGCTGATGCTCGACAATTGGCACCGTGCGCCCTCGGAGCAGTCGCGTCGGGTGCATGCCAGTTTCGCCGAGGTGGAATGGATCACGATCTTCTTCTTCGTCGGGCTGTTCGTCATCGTGGCGGGCGTGGCCCGGGCCGGCGTGCTCGAATGGTTCGCCGGCGCCATTTTGCGGACGACGGGAAGCAACCTGACGGCTGCAACATTGCTCATTCTGTGGGCCTCGGCCTTCCTATCGGCTCTCATCGACAACATCCCCTTCGTCGCCACCATGATCCCCGTCATCAAGGGGATGGCGCCCAGCCTGGGCGGCGAGGAGGCGCTGAAGCCCATCTGGTGGGCGCTCTCTCTGGGCGCCTGCCTCGGGGGCAATGGCACGCTGATCGGGGCCAGCGCCAATCTGACGGTGGCGGGCATTGCCGAGCGCAACGGCATCGCCTTCGGCTTTCTCACCTTCCTGAAATTCGCCTTTCCCATGATGGTCGTCAGCATCGTCATCGCCATGTGCTATCTGCTGCTGCGCTATCTCATGTGAGGCTCGGCTCACTGGGGTCTGGTGCTGCTTTCCCCCGAGCGGCAATCGGGTGATACTGCGCGCCTCGCAAGGCCCGTCTCTCGGACGAAAGGACCCGACCCATGGATATGACTGGCGAATTCCACATCCCTGCCCCGCGCGATACGGTGTGGAAGGCGCTGAACGATCCGGAGATCCTGAAGCGGTCGATCGCCGGCTGCGAGGAGCTGGAAAAGACCTCCGACACCGAGTTCACCGCCAAGGTGACGGCCAAGGTCGGCCCGGTGAAGGCTCGATTCACCGGCAAGGTGACGCTCAGCGATCTCGATCCGCCCAACGGCTACAAGATCACCGGCGAGGGCCAGGGGGGTGCGGCGGGCTTTGCCAAGGGAAGTGCTGAGGTGCATCTCGAGCCCGAGGGTGATGGGACGCTGCTGAAATATGTCGTGCATGCCGCGATCGGCGGCAAGCTGGCGCAGATCGGCGCCCGGCTGATCGACGGCGCCGCCAACAAGATGGCCGGAGAGTTCTTCTCCAGCTTTGCCAGCAATGTCGTCGGTTCCCTCCCCACCACGGCGTCGGCGGAAGCGGCGCCGACCGCTGCCACGCCCGCCGATGCCGCACCGGCCGCGGGCCCGGCAGTCAGCCGGCCCGTGACGGCCAACGCCTTGGCACCCTCCCGAGGGCTTCCGCCCTGGGTCTGGGTCGGCGGGCTCATTGTCATCGCCATCGTTTTGCTGCTCTACTTCGGCCGATAGGCACGCGCGGCTCAAAGGATCGGTGCTCTAATCAGGATCGCGGTTGAAACGACCGCTGCCGAACGATAGCCTTTTGGGATCACGCTTTAGGAAATGGGGCCCGTCTGCGGCGCCCCAAGCAAGAGGGGAGGATCGGAATGCCTGCGGTATCCATGACGGTGAACGGCAAGGCCGCCACCGGTACTGTCGAGGGCCGAACGCTGCTGGTGCAGTTCCTGCGCGAGCAGCTCGGCCTGACCGGCACCCATGTCGGCTGCGACACCAGCCAATGCGGCGCCTGTGTCGTCCATGTCGACGGCAAGTCGGTCAAATCCTGCACCCTGCTGGCGGTCCAGGCCAATGGTGCCAAGGTGACCACCATCGAGGGGCTGGCCAGCAATGGCACGCTGCATCCGATGCAGGCCGCCTTCCGCGAGCATCACGGGCTGCAATGCGGCTTCTGCACCCCGGGGATGGTCATGAGCGCCGTGGACCTCGCCAGCCAGAACGCCGATCCCAGCGAGCAGGACGTGCGCGAATGGCTCGAAGGCAACATCTGCCGCTGCACCGGCTATCACAACATCGTCAAGGCCGTGCAGGCCGGCGCGCGCGCGATGAGGAGCTAGCATCATGGCTGAGCAAGGCATCGGCGCTTCCGTCCAGCGCAAAGAGGATTTCCGCTTCCTGACCGGCCGCGGAACCTACACCGACGACATCAACCGGCATGGCCAGACCCACGCCTTTATCCTGCGTTCCCCCCATGCCTCGGCGAAGATCAAAAGCGTCGACACGGCCAAGGCCAAGCAGGCCCCGGGCGTCGTCGCCATCTTCACCGGTGCCGATTACGCGGCGGACGGCAAGGGCGGGTTGCCCTGCGGCTGGCAGATCCACAGCAAGGATGGCTCGCCCATGGTCGAGCCGCCCCATCCCCCGCTGGTGGCTGATTTCGTGCGTCATATCGGCGATCACGTCGCCTTGGTCATCGCCGAGACCCGGGCCCAGGCCCGCGATGCGGCGGAGCTGATCGCGGTCGACTATGGGGAGCTGAAGCCCGCGGTCGACACGGCCGATGCGCTGAAGCCCGAAGCACCCCAGGTATGGCCCCAGGCCAAGGGCAACCTCTGCTACGACTGGCATCTGGGCGACAAGGCGGCCGTGGATGCGGCATTTGCCAAGGCGGCGCATGTCACCAAGATCGATCTGGTCAACCAGCGCCTCGTCGCCAATGCCATGGAGCCCCGCGCCGCGGTCGCCGAATTCGACCGCGCGACGGGGGAGTACACGCTCTACACGACCACGCAGAATCCCCATGTCATCCGGCTCCTGATGGGCGCCTTCGTCTTGCAGATCCCGGAGAGCAAGCTGCGCATCGTCGCCCCGGATGTGGGCGGCGGCTTCGGCTCCAAGATCTTCCACTATGCCGAAGAGGCGCTCCTCACCTGGGCCGCCGGCAAGATCGGCCGGCCCATCAAATGGACCGCCGATCGCAGCGAATCCTTCATGTCGGATGCGCAAGGCCGTGACCATGTCAGCCATGCCGAGCTGGCCATGGACAAGGACGGCAAGTTCCTGGCCCTCAGGGTCAGCACCATCGCCAATATGGGCGCCTATCTCTCGACCTTCGCGCCCTGCGTGCCGACGTATCTCTACGGCACGCTGCTCGCGGGGGTCTATGCCACGCCGGCGATCTATGTCGAGGTCAAGGCGGTCTTCACCAATACGGTTGCCGTCGATGCCTATCGCGGCGCCGGGCGGCCGGAAGCCACCTTCCTGCTCGAGCGGCTGGTCGACAAGGCGGCCCGCGAGATGAAGATGGACCGGCTCGACATCCGCCGGAAGAATTTCATCCCGGCCGATGCCTTCCCCTATCAGACCCCCGTCGCTCTGCAATACGACAGCGGCGACTATCAAAGCACGCTGGCCATCGCCGAGAAGAAGGCGGATGTGGCCGGCTTCGAGGCGCGCCGGGCCGAGGCGAAGAGCCGCGGTATGCTGCGGGGCATCGGCTTCTCGACATATCTGGAGGCTTGCGGCATCGCCCCCTCGGCGGTGGTGGGATCGCTGGGCGCCCGGGCGGGGCTCTACGAGTCCGCCAGCGTCCGCGTTCACCCCACGGGCTCGGTGACGATGTTCACCGGCACCCATAGCCACGGCCAGGGGCATGAGACGACCTTTGCCCAGATCGTCTCCTCGACGCTCGGCATGCCCATCGAGAGCATCGAGGTGGTCCACGGCGATACCAACAAGATCCCCTTCGGCATGGGGACCTATGGCTCGCGCTCGCTGGCCGTCGGCGGCTCGGCCCTGGTGAAGGCTCTGGACAAGATCACCACCAAGGCCAAGCGAATCGCCGCCCATCTGATGGAGGCGAATGTCGCCGATGTCGAGTTCAAGGATGGGGTCTTCACCGTCGCGGGCACGGACAAGTCCATCCCCTTCGGCCAGGTGGCGCTGACCGCCTACGTGCCGCACAACTATCCGATCACCGAGCTCGAGCCCGGCCTAGAGGAAACGGCGTTCTACGATCCGCTCAACTTCACCTATCCGGGCGGCTGCCATATCTGCGAGCTGGAGATCGATCCGGAGACCGGCGTCACCAAGCTGATCAACTTCACGGCGGTGGACGATATCGGCCGCGTCATCAATCCCATGATCGTCGAGGGCCAGGTCCATGGCGGGCTGGCGCAAGGCATCGGCCAGGCCCTGCTGGAAAGCGCGGTCTACGACAACGCCACGGGGCAGCTCCTCTCCGGTTCCTATATGGACTACTGCATGCCGCGGGCCGACGATCTCTGCTCCTTCCACGTCGAGACCCACAACACGATGTGCACGCACAATCCGCTGGGCTCGAAGGGCGTGGGCGAGGTCGGCGCCATCGGCTCGACGCCGGCCGTGATCAATGCGGTGCTCGATGCCCTGCTGCCGGTGGGCGTCACCGACATCACCATGCCGGCCACGCCCCAAAAGGTCTGGCAGGCGATCCAGTCAGCCACGCCGGCCAAGGCCGCCGAATAAGGGAGGATGCGATGTACGATTTCAATTACCACCGCCCGGGCAGCCTGGCCGACGCCGCCAAGGCGCTGGCCGGATCCGCCGACAGCAAGCTGCTCGCCGGCGGCATGACTCTGGTGCCGACCCTGAAGCAGCGTCTGGCCAATCCGGCCGATCTGATCGACCTCGCGGCCATTGCCGAACTCAAGGGCATCAAGGTCGACGGCACGGGCGTGACCATCGGTGCCATGACGACCCATGGCGAAGTCGCCCATTCCGCCGAAGTGCAGAAAGCGATCCCGGCCCTGGCCGTACTGGCGGAGGGGATCGGAGATCCTCAGGTCCGCAACCGCGGGACCATCGGGGGATCGATCTGCAACAACGACCCGGCCGCCGATTATCCGGCCGCTCTGGTGGGCCTCGATGCGACGATCCAGACCAACAAGCGCAAGATCAAGGCCGATGATTTCTTCAAGGGCATGTTCGAGACGGCGCTGGAGGACGGCGAGATCGTGACCGCCGTCAGCTTCCCGAAGCCGGAGAAGGCGGGCTATGCCAAGTTCCCCAACCCGGCCTCGCGCTACGCCATGGTGGGGGTGATGGTGGCCAAGACCGGCGGGGCCGTGCGGGTCGCGGTGACCGGCGCCGGGCCGGTGGTGTTCCGCCATAAGGAGATGGAAAAGGCCCTGGCGGGCAATTTCTCTGCAGCTGCCCTCAAGGGCGTGTCCACGGACTCCAAGGGGCTCAACAGCGACATGCATGGCAATGCCGCCTATCGCGCCCATCTCGTGGGCGTCATGGCAGGCCGCGCCATCGCCGCCGCGAAGTAGCCTCGTTGATATCGGCGGGCGGGGATCGGCATCGCCGGTCCCCGCCCTTCTCTTTTCAGGCCCTGCCCTCATGCCGAAGTTCAGCGCCAATCTCTCCTTCCTGTTCCCCGAGGTCCCCTTCCTCGAGCGCTTCCAGGCCGCCGCGGCGGCCGGCTTCACCGCCGTCGAGTTCGCCTTCGCCTACGAGCATCCGGCCGAGCAGGTAGCGGCAGCGGCGAAGAGCGCCGGGGTGGAGGTGGTGCTGATGAACTTGCCGCCGGGTGATTGGAATGCCGGCGAGCGCGGTCTGGGCGCGCTGGAAGGACGCACGGATGATTTCCGCGCTGCCCTCGCCACCGCCATCCGCTATGCCGAGGCCAGTGGCTGCCACCAGCTCCATGCCATGGCCGGCGCCGGTCCCACCGCGAAGGAGGATGTCTTCGTCCAGAATCTGGCCTGGGCGGCGGATCGACTGACGAAGCTCGGCATCGCGCTTCTCATCGAGCCCATCAATGTCATCGACATGCCCGGCTATTTTCTAACCCTGCCGGACCAGGCGCGGCGGATCATCGAGCGAGTCGCCCACCCGAATCTCCATTTGCAGCTCGACCTCTATCACTGCCAGATCATGCGCGGCGATCTCGCCAGGCAGATCGAGGCTCATCTGCCCCTCGTCCGGCATATCCAGATCGCCGGCAATCCGGGTCGCCACGAACCCGATATCGGCGAGATAAACTACCCCTATCTCTTTGATCTTATGGATAACCTTGGCTATCGCGGCTGGGTCGGCTGCGAGTACAAGCCGGCGGGCGCGACGACCGCCGGCCTCGGCTGGGCCCGCTCCCATCTGCGGTCGAAAGCGGGTAGCCCCGCTTAGCCCTCCCTTGACGAGTGCCCGGAACCAAACTAGAACATGTGTCGAAGTTTGGGTTTTGTTCCATTCCTGGTGGGTCCCCTTCGGACCACCGGGCGGGATAAAGGGAGACCGAGCCGATGCTGACCAAGAAGCAACATGAGCTGCTGCTCTTCATCAACAAGCGCCTGGGCGAGACGGGGATCTGTCCCTCCTTCGACGAGATGAAGGAGTCCCTCGGTCTCAAATCGAAATCCGGCGTGCATCGGCTGATCACGGGTCTGGAGGAGCGCGGCTTCATCCGCCGCTTGGCCCATCGCGCTCGCGCCCTCGAGGTCGCGCGGTTGCCGGAGAACATGGCACCGAACCCCACACAGGCCGCCGCGAAAGAAGCGGCCTCCCGCCCCGGCTTCGCACCGACGGTGATTCGCGGCGATTTCGGCGGCGCGCTGCCGGGCGCTTCGGTGGCCGAGCCGGCGGAGACTCTCCAGCTTCCGCTCTACGGTCGGATCGCGGCCGGTACGCCCATCGAGGCGCTGCGCGACAACAGCCAGAGCGTCGATGTTCCGGCGAGCCTGCTGAGCCGCGGCGAGCACTACGCCTTGGAGGTCGACGGTGATTCCATGATCAACGCCGGCATCCTCGATGGCGACACCGTGGTCATCGAGCGCTGCGAGGTTGCCGAGAACGGCACTATCGTCGTGGCCTTGATCGACAATGCCGAGGTGACCCTGAAGCGCCTGCGCCGCAAAGGCGATTCCATCGCCCTCGAGCCGGCCAACCCCGCCTATGAGACGCGCATCTTCGGCCCCGATCGGGTCAAGCTGCAGGGGCGCCTCGCCGGGCTGATACGCCGCTACTGATCCGCCTCCGCCGGAGCCTCCTCGCTCGCCGGCGTCCAGGGGCGGTCGCCCTGCTGCGCATGCACCGACAGCAGCCGGATGCCGCTTGGGGCCAGCCAGACCGCATAGGCGCCGTCGCGGGCCAGGCTCGCCGGGTCGATCACCGGCACCGGGCAAGCACCAGCTGCGGGAACCAGCGAGACCACAAGATCGGATCCGGCGCAGGCTTCGGTGAAGCCGGCGGGGGTGCTCACGATGGCCACCACCCGGTCCTCCAATCGATAGCGGCAATCCGCATCGGCGCAGTCGAGCCTTGAATCCTCCTTGGCTGCCGCGGCCCAGGCCAGGGATTTGTCCTGACCGGCGCGGCGCAGCCATTCCTGGCCGGCAAAGCGATCCGCCCGACGCGAGGAGAGCCTGAGGGCGCCGTCCGCTTCGGTCACCGCCACCAGCCTTCCGTCTTCGGCGATCAGGAGATCCGGCGGGCGCACGAAGAGGACGGTCGCGAAGCCCGCGGCGATCACGGCAAGGCCGGCAAAGCGCCAGCGCCGGCGCCACAGGCAGAGCCAGAGGCCGCCCACGCTCACCAGGGCGATGCCCAGCGGCGGCATGGCGCGCACGACCGACACGGCGCCGGGCCAGCCCGCGACGGTCCGCGCCGTCCACAGGATGGCCTCGAGACCCCAGCCCGCCGGCGTCAGGGCCAGGCTCTCCAGCCCGAAGGGCATCAGCAGCAGGGACAGGATGAGGAAGGGCATCACCCAGAAACCGGTGATGGGCACCGCCAGCATGTTGGCGACGACCCCATAGCCCGTGAAGCGATTGAAGTGATAGATGCCGAAGGCCGCGGTGGCGAGGGTGGCGATCAGGCTCGTCAGGACCATGTCGCGCGTCCCGATGAGGCCGCGCCGCCAGGGGGATGATTGCGGGCGCCGGCCCGGGGCGATCTCCTCCCACATGGCGATGAGGGCGATGATGGCGGCGAAAGAGAGCTGGAAGCTGGGCCCGATCAGGCTGTCCGGCCAGAGGAGCAGGACGACGGCGGCCGCCCAGGCGACGAGGCGCATCGAGATCGGCTGACGGTCGCAGATGACGGCGAAGAGGGCGACGCCCGCCATCAGGCAGGCGCGCACCACCGGCACGCTGGCGCCGGAGAGCAGCGTATAGAAGATGGCGCCGGCGAGCGCCAGGCCAGCGGCCCATTTCTTGATCGGGTAGCGAAGTGCCACGGGCGGCACCAGCGCCAGCATCGCGCGTGAGAGGAAGAAGAGGATGCCGGCCACGAGGCCCACATGCAGGCCAGAGACCGAGAGCAGATGGGCAAGGCCGGAATCCCTCATGGCCTGAAGCACATCCTTCGGCACCGCCGATTGGCTTCCGGTGACGAAGGCGACGGCGACGCCGGCGATATCACGATCGGGGATGGCGGCGAGGATCCGGCCCTCGATCAGTGCCCTGAGCTCGGCGAAGCTCTGCCACACCGCCCGCAGCAGCGCCCCCTCGCCGCCGGCCGCCGGCGTCACCCCGACACGGCCATAGCCGATGCCCACGGCGCCGATGCGGTCGAAGAACAGATCGCGGCGAAAATCGTAGGAGCCCGGCGCGACCGGGCGCGAGGGGGCCGCCAGCGTGGCTTTCATCCGGACGCGGTCGCCGGGAACCAGCAGCGGATAGTCGAGGGCGAGCTTGAGCCGGATCTGGGCCGGCGGCGTCGCGATCCCTTGAATGGCCACCTCATCGAGACGAAGGCGCCGGCCCGTGGGCAGGAATTCGACCTCGCGCACCCGCCCCCTCACCTCCACACCCTTGACCCTCTC
>DATHQQ010000613.1:0-8707 GCA_035482595.1 Verrucomicrobiia bacterium | reverse complement strand
AAGTTCCTTCTGCCCGTTCCGGAGAAGGTCTCCTTCACCGATGCGGCCGCTTTGCCCGTCGCCTATGGCACGGCGCTGCGCATGATCGAGACGCGGGGCAAGCTGCAACCCGGCGAGAAGATCCTGATCCTGGGGGCGAGCGGCGGGGTCGGTACCTGCTGCGTCCAGCTCGCCAAATCCATCGGCTGCGAGGTGATCGCCTGCGCCAGCTCGGGCTGGAAGATCGAGCGGCTGAAGCAACTTGGCGCCGATCATGTGATCAACACCGCGGAGCAGAACTATGTCGCCGAGATCCATCGCCTCTACGGCAAGCCGCGGACCCGCGGCGGCGGCGGAGTCGACGTCGTCATCAACTATACCGGCGGCGACACCTGGGCCGAGTGCTTCCGCACCTTGAAGCTGAACGGCCGCCTCCTCACCTGCGGCGCCACGGCCGGCTATGATCCCAAGACCGACATCCGTTACATCTGGTCCTTCGAGTTCAACATCATCGGCTGCAACGGCTGGACCGACGAGGATCTGCGGGACCTGCTGCGCCGCGTTGCCGATGGGCGGGTGAAACCCGTCATCCATTGTGCGCGGCCTCTGGCGGAGATCCGCGGGCCCTTCAAGCAATTGATGGACCGCGAGGTCTTCGGCAAAGCGGTGCTGATCCCATGACCGATTCCGCCAAAGAGATGACCCTCGAGCGGATCCAGACGATGCTGGACGGCTCGCCCTTCATCCATCTGCTGAAGATGCGCGCCGTCTCCCTCGACCGCGCGGGCCAGAAGGTCGTGATCGACATGCCCATCGCACCCGAGTTCGAGCGCCATCCTGGGACGGGGCAGTTCCACGGCGGGGTCATCGCCAGCCTGATCGATGTGGCCGGCGATTTTGCCTTGGTGATCCTGGTGGGCGGCGGGGTCCCGACCATCAATCTGCGCATCGATTATCTGCGCCCGGCCGGGGGCAAGATCCTGACCGCCACCGCCTCGGTCCGGCGCGCCGGCCGTACCATCGGCGTCGTCGATATCGACGTCACCGACAGCGAGGGCCGGCTCGTCGCCATCGGTCGGGGATGCTACGCGATGGCGGTCGGCTGAGAGGAGCGCCGCCGGCGGCCGGCCCCCGGCTCGCCCAGGGGCACGGCCGCCAGCAGAGCCTGGGTATAAGGATGGGTCGGCGCCTGCCACACCGTCTCGCTCGGCCCCCGCTCGACGATGCGCCCACGATGCATCACCGTAAGCCGGTCGGCGATGCGCCGGACCACGGCCAAGTCATGAGAGATGAAGAGGATGCCGAGCCCGGTGCTGCGCTTCAGCGCTAGCAGCAGGTTCAGGATCTGTGCCCTGACCGAGACATCCAAGGCGGCGACCGGTTCGTCACAGACCAGGATCTCCGGCCGGCAGGCGAGTGCCCGCAGCACCGCCACCCGCTGGCGCTCGCCGCCGGAGATCTGCCGCGGCCGTCGCTCCGCATAGGCGGCCGGCAGCCCGGCCAATTCCATCAGGCGCCGGATCTCCGCCTCGATCTCCCCGGGCGGGACGATGCGATGGAGGCGCAGCGGCTCCTCGATCAGGCGGCGGACAGTGGCTCGGGGATTCAGGGCGGCCAAAGGATCCTGGAAGACGATCTGGACCCGGCGGCGGAAGGAAGCGAGCTCCGCACCGCCGAGGCCGGCGAGATTGCGGCCCGCGAAACGGATCTCGCCGGAATCCGGCAGGAGGAGTCGCAGCGCCAGCCGCGCCAGGGTCGATTTGCCGCTGCCGGATTCGCCCACCAACCCGACGATCTCGCCGGGATCGATGCCGAGGGTGATATCCTCGACAGCGAGCGAGACCCGGCGCCCGATCCGATAGCTCTTGGACACGTTCTCGAGCTCCAGCAGGCTCATCGCGCCTGGGCTTTCCTGTCGGCTGCCAGCACGCAGGCGACCTCTTGCTCGCCCAAGGCGATCACCGGCGGCGGCGCCTGGCGGCAGAGCTCGCGCACATAAGGACAGCGCGGCGCGAAGACGCAGCCCGGCGATGTCTCGCCCGGTGCCGGCATGCGGCCGGGAATCCCGGGAAGCTCACCCGCCGCCGATTCCCCGAAGGGCAGCGAGGCCGCCAGCAGGGCTTGGGTATAGGGATGGAGGGGATGGCGCGCCACGGCCGCCACCGGTCCATGCTCCACGATCCGCCCGGCATAGATGACGGCGATGCGGTCGGCCGCCTCGGCCGCGAAGGCGAGATCATGGGTCACCAGCAGCAGCGCGGTTCCCTCCTCCACCAGGGCGAGGAGCAGATCCAGGATCTGCGCCTGGACGGTGGGGTCCAGTGCCGAGGTCGGCTCATCGGCCAGAAGCACGCTGGGCCGGCCAGCCAGCGCCATGGCGATGGCGGCGCGCTGGCGCTGGCCGCCGGAGAGCCGATGGGCATAGTCCTGGGCGCGGGCTGGGGGATCAGGCAGGCCGACATGGCCCAGCAGCTCGACGCTTTGCTCTCGCGCCTGACGCCAGGCGAGGCCGCGATGGGCCCGGAACACCTCGTCGATCTGCTCTCCGATGGTGAGCACGGGATTGAGGCTCGCCAGTGGATCCTGGAAGACGGTCCCGACAAGCCGGCCGCGCAAGCCGGCAAGCGCCTTCTCATCGGCGAAGGAGAACGAGCCCTGGCCGAGATCGATCTCGCCGGAGACCCGCGTGCCGGAGGGGAGCAAGCCGAGGATGGCGAGGATCGTGGCACTCTTGCCCGAACCGCTCTCCCCGATCAGCGCCGTCACCTGGCCTGGGTAGAGATCGAGGGAGAGATTCTGTACCGCGACCGCGGGCTTGGCCCCGCCGGGAAAGGCGATGCGCAGATTTCGGATCGAGAGGATGGGTTTGATGGCTTCCATCAGGCCCCGACCGTCAGGCGCAGCCGGTCGGTCAGCCAATCGCTGATCAAGCTCACCGCCAGCACCGTCGCCGCGATGGCCAGTCCCGGCAAGGCCACGAGATAGGGATCGGTCCGCATCGCCGCGCGGCCGCTGGCGACCATGCTGCCCCAGGAGGCGAGATTGGGATCGCCCAGACCGAGGAAAGAGAGCGCCGATTCCACCAGGATCGCGCTCGCCACGAGAATGCCGGAGAGCGCGATCACCGGGGCCAGGGCATTGGGCAGGATCTGCTGGAAGGCGATCCGCAGCGGCGACATGCCGATGGCGCGGCAGCCGGCCACGAAATCGCGCGTCTTCAGCGACAGCACCTCGGCCCGCACCAGCCGGGCCGGCGCCGGCCAGGAGGCGACCGCAATGGCGATCACCACGCTCTGAGGCGTAGGGCCGAGCACGCTGACGATGGCGAGCGCCAGCAGGAAGACCGGCACCGTCTGCACCGCCTCGGCGATGCGCATCAGGAAATCGTCCACAAGCCCGCCCAGGAAACCGGCGAGGGTTCCGATGCCGATCCCGACCACCAGCGAAAAGAAGGCGGCAACCGCCCCGATGGTGACGGAGAGCCGGGCGCCATAGGCAAGGCCCGCGGCGACGCTGCGGCCAAGCTGATCGGTTCCTAAGGGAAAAGCCCAATCCCGCAACGGCGGCTGCAGGGGCGGGCCCACCATGTCCAGCGGATCCCCCGGCAGGATCAGCGGGGCCGCCGCCGCGGCCAGGATGATGAGGGCCAGAACCCCGCCGCCCACCGCCCCCGCCCATGCCGCCCTGCGTCCCGCGGAGGCCATTGATTCAGACCTCGATCCGGGGGTCGAGATAGCCGTAGAGCAGGTCGATGGCCAGATTGACCAGGATGACCAGGATCGTGCCGCAGAGGACGACGCCCACCAGCAAGGTCAGGTCGCGCTGGGTCACGGCCTCATAAGCCAGCCGCCCGAAGCCGGGAATGGCGAAGACGGTCTCGATCACCACACTGCCACCCAGCAGGCTGCTGGACTGCACCCCGATCATGGTCACCACCGGCAGGATGGCGTTGCGCGCCATATGGCGCCAGAGGATGCGCCGGGGCGCCAAGCCTTTGGCGCGGGCCGTGCGCACATAGTCGCTGGCCGCGGCGCGCAGCATGCCCGCCCGCATCAGTCGCTGATAGATCGCCATATAGGTGAGGCCGAGGGCAAGGACCGGCAGGATAAGATGTCGGGCGACATCGAAGACATGGCCAAGGCCCTCCTGCGGCGCGTCGAGGGAGCTGATCCCGTTGAGCGGGAGCCAGGCGAGCTTGACCGAGAAGAGCAGGAGCGCCAGCAGCCCGACGAAGAACCCCGGGGTGGCGTTCAGCACCAGTGCGACGCCGGTCAGCAGCAGATCGCGTATCGAGCCGGGCCTCGCGGCGGCGGCGACCCCGAAGATCGTGCCCAGCCCGGCAGCAACGCCGAGCCCCGAAACGGTCAGCATCAGCGTATTGAGGATGCGGTCGGCGATCAGATGGGAGACCGGCTGGGAGAAGGCCAGGGACTGGCCGAGATTGAGCGTCAGGAGATTCAGCAGATAGCTGCCCAGCCGGGCGGGCCAGGCCCCCTCGATTCCCCATTCCTGGCGCAGGCGAAGGGCGAAGGCCGCATCGCCGCCGCCGGTCGACGCCATATAGGCATCCACCGCATCGCCGGGTGCCAGCTCGATCAGGAAGAAGACGCCGATGGCGACGACGGCAAGCACGGGTATCGCCTGGAGCAGCCGCCGGCGGACCAGAATCAGCGAACGATGCATGAAGCGATTATGGTCCGGCGGGCCGCCCCTGACGAGAGCGGCCGCCGGCTCTTCTTAACTCGCAAGCCAGGTGTCGTACCAGGAGGTCGTCGCCCAGCGCGGATTGTTGGCGACGTTCTGCACCGATTTGTTCGCCACCGAGATGAAGCTGAAATTGACCAGATTGATGATCGGCAGCTCCTTCATCGCCAGCTCCTGGAACTGCCGGTAGAGATCGGCGCGTGCGCTGCTGTCGATGGTGACGGCCGCCTTGTCGATGATCGCGTCCATGGCCGGATCGTCGAAGCCGTATTGGTTGGAGAAAGGAACGCCGGCCGGGACTCCACCCCGGAACAGGATCGTGGTCGAGATCGCCGGATCGTTGCGATAGACCGGCGTGCCGATGGCGAGATCGAAGGCATGGTCCCCATAGACCGCCTTGATATGCCCGCCGGCGTCGTTGTTCACGATCTGCGCATCGATGCCCACGGCCTTCAGGGCCTGGCGCACGTAATCGCCGCTCTGCCGGGATTCAGCGAACCAGGGGGCCGGCAGCAGCTTGAGCTGGAAGCGGGTGCCGTCGGCGCCGCGCTTGTAGCCAGCCTCGTCGAGCAGGGCCTCGGCCTTCTTCGGATCGAAGTCATAGGCTGCCAGATTGGTGTCGTAGAATTCCTTGGCCGTGACCGGAATCGGTCCATTGGCCGGCTGGGCATATCCCAGGAAGACGGTCTTCACGAGGAAGGATTTGTCGATGGCGTAGTCGAGGGCCTGGCGCACGCGCAGATCCTGGAGCTCCTTGCGGCGATGGTTGATCTCCAGAACGATCTGATAGGTGATGGCCTCGTAACCCTTGCTGATCACATCCAGCTTGCCAGTCGCCGCCAGGCGGTCGAGATCGGTCATGGGCACGGCGGAGAAGGCCGCGAGCTGGATGTCGCCAGTCTCCAGCGCATTGGAGATCGAGGCCGGATCCGGCAGGACCTTGAAGACGATGCCATCGAGATAGGGATGGCCGCTGTCCCAATAATCGGGATTCTTGGCCAGGCGGTAATATTGCCCCTGCTTGTATTCGACGAAGCGGAAGGGACCGGTGCCGATGAGATCGGCGTTATGCGGATTCTTGTCGAAGTCGGTGCCGGCGTAGAGATGCTTCGGCAGCACGCTGGTGAGCGAGGGCAACGCATTCTCGATGAGCTGCGGCGGCGTGGGCGCGGAGAAGCGGAAGATCGCCGTGCTGTCGTCCGGCGTATCGACCGCCGTCAGATTCTTGAACACGATGCGGCCGAAATTCTGCAGCGGCTTCCAGACCTCCATGGCGGAAAAGGCCACGTCGGCGGAGGTGAAGGGTTGCCCATCGTGGAACTTCACCCCCTTGCGCAGATTGAAGGTGATCGACATGCCGTCGGCAGAGCCCTCCCAGGAGGTGGCGAGCAGCGGGCGCGGCGGCCCTTCGAAGGTCGCCTCGGCCAGAGGCTCGATCACCTTGCTGGCGACATAGAAGACGTCGTTGGAGGCGACCATCGCCGGGTTGAGGTTGCGCGGCTCGGTATCCGCCGCAACGACCAGCGTGCCGCCGGCCCGCGGCGTGCCCTGCGCGCAGACCAGCTGCGGGAGCGCCGTCAAGGCCACCAAACTAGCGGAGCCGGCGAGAAAACCGCGACGAGAGAATGGAATTGATTGCAGCATCGGATTGATCCCCCCTGAGGTAAGGAATTCAGACGCTTTGCCTTGAGAGCTTACAGGAAAAAACGACCACGGGAGACCTGGAATTCGCCCGCGCCGAATATTGCGACCCGGGAGGCCGAGGTGAAAGACAGTTAAGCTTTCCGCAGGTAAAAGAAAATCTGCTGATAGATCAGAGATAAACCGAGGGCGAGGTCACATCGCCCCGCCAGGACCAGATCGCCAGCAGCGGCTCCGCGCCGGTCTGCATGGCATGGGCCATGCCGCTGGGGTGAAGGATCAGCGCGCCAGGCGGCTGGGCCGCGGCCGCCGTCCCGCCGAGACCCCAGAAAGCGGTGCCGGCAATGACGAGATAGATCTCGATCGCCGGATGAGCGTGGGGCGGATAGTGGGTCCCGGGCGCAATCAAGGTCAGCCCCAGGCGCAGCTGGTCGCTCGGCCGGAAACCGCCCGGTCCGACGATCTGGCTGAAGGCGACGGCGGCGGATAGATCGGGCTGGCCGGTGCGGGCGGGGTAGCTGTAGGTCCAGACGAGGGCGGGCGACAGCGCTGAGAGCGCCTCGGCCAACCCCGCCTCCGGTCCGGACCGGCCGGCCACGAGCGCGGCGTCCAGATGATCGCAGGCGGGCAGGCGCTTGGGCGCGGGTGGGATCGTGTCGCTCTCCGCTGGCCAGGCGGCGAGCAGGGCCTGGAGTTCGGCGGCCAGGGCTCGTCCCGCGGTCGCGGTGGCATAGCGATGATGAAGTTTCGTCAGGAAGCTGTCGGTCGACGAAGGCCGCGTGGTCATCTCCGGGAATCTATCATGGCCAGCCATGACGATTGAGAAGCGAAGCGGGCTATTCGATCTCCACCGCCAGCATGCCTGCGTCCACCCCCTCCTGGGCCTCGACGATATGCACGGCCTTCACGGTCCCGCCCTGCTCGCTGGTATGAGGAACCTCGGTCTTCATCACCTCGAGGATGAAGAGCACATCGCCTGGCTTCACCTTGTCGCCGGGCTTGACCATCACCTTCCAGACATTGCCGGGAACCATCGTTTCAATGCGTTCGGCCATGATCCTACCCCTCAGACGATATTCGAGTTTTGACAGATGGCGTTCAGCGCCAGGCGCTGGGCCTGGGCCTCATCGACGCTGATCGCCCCGAAGCGATAGATGTCGCCGGGCTTCGACTGCCCCAGCTTCCAGAAGGCCGCCGAGGGCACCGTATAGGGGTTAATGAAGCCGCCCATGCTGGGCCCGTCATTCACCAGGATGATGGGCGTCTGGCCGGCGAGGTTGATGGCGCCCAGGGGATAGCCGTGGTCGATGATGTTGGAGGGCTCGGCGCCGTTCTCGGGCGACTTCTTGTAGGCCTTCTCCGTGAAGGTCCATTGCGGTCCGTCCAGGCGGAAGCCGGTGCGGTCGCTTTTGGCGGAGAGCTTCCAATCGCTGCTGAGGAAGCGCTGCTGACCGGCCTCGTCGATCCAATCGTCGTTCGGACCGGCCACCACCTCGATGCTCCAGGTCTTGTCGGTCGGGAAGCTCGGCCGGGCCTCCGGCTTCACCTTGCGGCCGGGCGTGCCCTTGCCCGCCGCCACGGGCACGCTCTGCCCCGGCTTCAGCGCATGGCCTTCCATGCCGCCGACGCCGGCCTTGTGGAAGGTCGAGCGCGAGCCCAGCCAGGGCGGCGTGTCGATGCCGCCGGCGAAGGCGATATAGGCGCGCACGCCTTGCTTGGCTGCGGACATGGCCAGGGGCTGGCCGGATTTGACGGCGATGCTCTCCCAGAGCGGCACCGGCTGGCCGTCGAGCTTCGCCTGCATATCGGCTCCACAGATGGCGATCACGCCGTCGCGGGTGAATTTGAGGGTCGGCCCCATGTATTGCGCCTCCAGCCCGGCCGCGCCCGCGGGATTGCCGACGAGCAGATTGGCCAGGCGGAAGGACCAGCTGTCCATCGGACCGGAGGGCGGGAAGCCCTGGTTCCAGAAGCCGATGCGGCCGGGGTAATCCTGGATGGAGGTCTCGAGACCAGGTTGAATCACGTCGAACATGGTCGCCTCCTAGAACCGGTCGCTCTTGTTCAGCGACTTGACCCATTTCTGGTAGTTGCGCACCGAGAAGCGCTGGTAATCGACGACATTGTAGACATAGCTGCCGTCCTTCACCTGGGCCTCCACATGCTCGAATTCCTCGACGCTGACGGGTACGAATTTCACCCGGTCGCCGGGGCGGAACAGGCAGATGCTCTCGGCGAATTCGGGGAAGCGCTTCTGCGTATCCCAGATCGGCACCGGGATGCGCCCGAAGATCTGATAGCCGCCGGGTGTGGCCACGGGATAGATCGCCGTCGACGAGCCGCCCATGCCGATGGTGCCCTGGGGCGTCCAGGTCCGCGGCGG
>DATHQQ010000612.1:0-8621 GCA_035482595.1 Verrucomicrobiia bacterium | reverse complement strand
AGCAGGCGCAGTCGAGTTCCTCACCAAGCCTGTGCGCCATCAGGAGCTGCTGGACGCCATCCAGCTGGCGATCGAGCAGAGCCGCGTCCGTCGTGACGAGGAGCGCAGCCTCGCCGGAATCCGAGCCGCCTTCGATAGCCTGACGCCCCGCGAGCGCGAGGTGATGGCGCTCGTTGTCGCCGGCCGCCTCAACAAGCAGATCGCAGCGGAGATCGGCGTCGGCGAAGCCACGGTGAAGATGCATCGCGGCCAGGTGATGCGAAAGATGCGAGCGAAATCCCTGGCCGACCTGGTTAGGATGGCCGACAAGCTCGACCTCTCCCGCCCAAAGTAACAGACACCCCAGACCAAAGTAGAGGTCTCCTGGCACCTAGGGCTAGGGCACGATCATTCAAGGACAATTGAGCGATCCTGTCCCGTGATGCCATGCTCACCCCATCGCTAGGAGGGCTTGCATGTCGCCGACCCCGTTCATCGCATGTGTGGAAGACGACCTGCATGTCAGCGAGGCGATCAAGGGCCTTCTCGAGGCCCATGGCTTTGCGGTCATGGCCTTTGCCTCGGCCGAGGACTTCCTGCAGTCCGACCGTCTGGAGCGGGCCGCCTGCCTGATTACCGATGTCAATCTCCAGGGGATGTCGGGGCTTCAGCTTCAGGATCGCCTGGTCACGGCGGGCCAGGCCATCCCCACGATCGTCATTACCGGTTTCCCGGACGAGCGGGTGCGCGCGCAGGCGCTGGGCGCCGGGGCCATCTGCTTTCTCGCCAAGCCCATCGCCACGGAGGATCTGCTCACCTGCGTTCGCGCGGCAATGGGTCGTCGGCCCGGTGAAGAAATGTAGCTAGGAGACTCCTCATAAGGTCCCGTGGCGACCGTCGGAGAGCCCGGGACGAGCCAACAAGGAGGTGCAGCGTGATGACCCAAGAATTGACGGCGCAGCGGTACCGACAGGGAGCGCTGCAATCCACGGAGCAGTCGGGCATCGAGCAGCATGAGGGGAACCGCGATGAGGGCCCGGTCATCATTCGGTTCAGGCGATTTCAAGTCCTCCCGGGCGCCCGCCAGCTGCTCGCCGATGGGGCGCCCATCGAGCTCGGCAGCCGCGCCTTCGATCTTCTGGTCGTGTTGCTCGAGTCCCGCGGCTCCCTCATCACGAAAGACGAGATCATGCGCCGCGTCTGGCCTTCGACCGTGGTCGACGAATGCAACCTGCGGGTCCAGATGTCGGCCCTGCGAAAGGTCCTCGGCGAAGATCGCGAGGTCATCAAGACCATCCCAGGGCGCGGCTATGTCTTTGCTCTCGACGTTGCCGCGAGAGCACCCGAGCCGAATGCCTTGCCGCCGCCGGGCCTCGTGCCGGCCCTTCCTGCGCCGGGGCCCCTCGGACCGGCCTTCGGCTCGCCCCGCCGCCACTGGCCGAGAGAAGGGCGCGCCGCGCAATCCCATGACGGCACGCCGCCGACGGTCGTGGTCATCGATGACGACCGCGATATCCGCGATTCTCTCCAAGGGCTTCTCCGGTCGGTCGGTTTGCGCGTCGAATTGTTCGCCTCGGTGCAGAATTTCCTCGAGAGCGACCGGCCAAACCTCCCCGGCTGCCTCATCCTGGACGTCAGGCTCCCCGGGCGAAGCGGGCTGGAGTTCTATGCCGATCTCGTCAAGGCGAATGTGCATCTGCCCGTCATCTTCATGAGCGGCTATGCCGATGTGCCCATGTCGGTTCGGGCCATGAAGGCGGGAGCGGTGGAGTTTCTGACTAAGCCCGTCCGCCATCAGGACCTGCTGGATGCGATCCAGCTGGCGATGGAGCCGGCCCGCCTGCGCGACGATCCCGCCGCCTAGACTAAAGGATGGCGATAGGATTGCCCGGCGAGCCCGTCGCGCCGACGATCGGCAGTGGCGCGAAGACATAGACGAAGACATAAGCCTCGCGCTCGACCAGCCGCTCGAAGGTCATCCCCTCGTGCAGGTGGATGCCGTGCTTCATGATGAGATGCTGGTGGCAGGGATGAAACACCTCGGGATCGACGGGCGGCACCACCTCGACGGCGAAATTGTCGGCGCCGACGACAGAGACCTGCAGATCGGCGAACCTGCGCGCGCAATCGAGGCCGATGCCGGGGGCGCCGTCGTAGAACGTGGCCGTCTCGGTGAACCAGCGTGAGCCGTGGCCGGTCCTCACGAAGACCGCATCGCCGGGGGTGATCGTCGCCTCCGGCACCTTCTGGCGCTCCAGGCAGGCCTTGAGGTCGGCCAGCTGGATCTCCTCGCCCAGATCCAGCACGCGTCCCTTCAAGCCCTGGACGTCGAACAGGACGCCGCGGGTGAAGAAGGGCGGGGCCTGCTCCATGCCCAGCTTCTTCAAGCCATAGGGCGACCACATATCGGCCAGGCTGTTGCCGTTGTAGAAGAGCATCTTGGTCTTGTCGCCCTTCTGCCCGCATTGGCAGCCGAGATGGCCGAGGGCGTCCATCTGCGTGCCGATCTGGCCGATCTCGGTGCTGATGAACTCGTCGTTCCAGATGGTGCGGCTGACCTTGCCATAGGGCCCGCCGGTCGGGCCGCCGGGCATGCGCAACGCATAGGCGCGGCCGGGGGCGATGGGCATCGCCGATTCATAGGGCCGACCGAGGCTGACGATCTCCCCGGTCTTGATGAGACGGGTGGCTTCCAGCACCTTGGCCGGCGTCATGAGATTGCCGTTGCCGCGCTGATCCTCGGCCCCCCAGCGGGAAATATGCCAATCGGGCCCCAGCGCGGGGCTGTCGCCGGCATTGGCGGGAACCTCGGGGCGGTTGCTCATGAACGTGTTTCCTCTGCTTGCTTGGCTTGGGCCAGGGCGGCGGCGGCCCGGTCGGCTTCGCTGCCGCGGCGCGTGCGCCGCTGCGAGGCCTGGACCGCGAGGCCGACGGCGAGAACGAGCATCGAGCCGTTGAACAGCGGCTCGACGAAGAAGGGCGCGCCGAGCTGATTGAGGCCCGCCACCGTCACGGCGAGAACGGCCACGGCCAGCACCGTTCCCCAGACATTGACGCGCCCCGGCCGGATCGAGGTCGCACCCAGCAGCGCCGCGGTAAAGGCCGGCAGGAGATATTCCTGCCCGACGGAGCTCTGCCCGATCTGGAGCTGGGATTGCAGCACGATGCCGGCGAAGGAGGCGAGGGTGCCGGCGGCCACGAAACCCAGGGTCACATAACGCCTGGCCGAGATGCCGTTCAACTCGGCCGCGCGCGGGCTGGCGCCGAGGACATAGAGGTAGCGTCCCAGCGGCAAATATTCGAAGACGATCCAGAGGCCGAAGCTGATGACCAGGGTATAGAGCGCGGGGGCGGGCAGGGGACCGAGGCTTCCGGAAATCTCGAGGAAGGGCCGCGGCAGATCGGCCAGGACCTGCTGGCCGCCGGTGTACCAGGCATTCAGCCCGTAGAGCACCGTTCCCGTGCCCAATGTCGCGATGAAGGAATCGATCTTGATCCGGGTCACGAGAAAGCCGTTGGCCAGCCCGACCAGCGCCCCCATGAGAAGCACGGCGATCACCGCCGCCCACCAAGGCAGCCCCTGTCCCTGCAGGCCGATCGCCAGGACCTGAGAGATGCCGAGATTGAATCCCGCCGAGAGATCGAAGTGATTGGCGGTCATGGGGATGAAGACCGCGAGCGCCAGGAGGGCCTGCACCGATTTGTTGTTGAGGATCGATTTGATGTTGAAGAGGGTGGGGAAGGTATCGGGCCGAAGCAGCGAAAAGACGATGATCAGCAGGACGAGCAGGATAAGCAGCCCCCAGACCGAGATCGCCCGGGTGATCGCGGGGCCGATATATCGCTGCGAAAGGCTGTCGCTCATGGGTCATTCCCTCCCGGCTCCGACAGGCTGCCGCCCGAGGCGTCCGCCGTCAGCCGCGCGATGGTCAGCTCGTTGCGCGGGATTTCCGATACGACGCGGCCGCGGCTGAAGACCAAGGCGCGGTGGCAGATGCGCTCCACCTCCTCGAAATCGGAGGACAACAGGAGCACGGCGAGCCCCTCCTTCAGGGACTGCTGCAGGAGATGGTAGATCTCGGCCTTGGAGCCGACATCGACGCCGATCGTCGGCTCCTCGAGCACGAGAAGGCGCACCTTTGCCTCCATCCAACGCGCGACGACAACCTTCTGCTGATTGCCGCCGCTGAGGGTGGCGACCACTCGCTCCGGATCTTGCGGCCTGACGGAGAAACGCTTGAGGACGGCGGCGCTGTCGGCGAGTTCGCCCCGGCGCCAGACCGGCTCCATGACCCGTTTTCCCGTCGCGACCGGATTGATATAGAGATTCTCGCGGACCACCATATTCGCGGCCAGGCTCTCCTCGGCGCGCCGGCTGGAGACGAATCCGATCTGCTTGCGGATGGCGTCGGCGGGATCGGCGGGATCGACCCGGCGGCCCTCCAGCAAGACATGGCCCGCCGACATGAGGATCTGGCCGAAGATCGCCCGGCCGATGGTGTGATGACCGGCGCCGCGCAATCCCACCAGCCCCAGCGTCTCGCCGGCCGCGACGGCGAAGGAAACCGGCCCGACGGCCTCGGCGACCACGCCGTCGACGGAAAGGACGATGCGGTCGGAAGCCGGCAGCGGCTTGACGAAGGCGTCGGCCATGGGGCGCCCAACGATCTTCTCCACCAGATCGCCGGCCGAGGTCTCATCCACGCGCTGGGTCGCGACCCGCCTCCCGTCGCGCAGCACCGTCACCCGGTCGGCGATGCGGAAGACCTCGTCGAGGCGATGGGTGACATAGATGATGCCGATGCCGCTGTCGCGCAGGCGCCTGAGCGCATCGAGCAGATGATTGACATCGGCCTCCGGCAAAGCCGCCGTGGGCTCGTCGAGGACGAGGATATCCGAGGACATGGCCAGCGCCCGGCCGATGGCGACCAGCGAGCGCTCGGCGGCAGGAAGGGTCGAGACCCGGACATCGGGATCGATGCCGCTTCCCATGGTGGCCAGGGCCTGGAGCGCGGCCCGCCGCACATTCGCCCAGGAGATCAGGCCCAGAGGTCCGCGCGGATAGCCGGTCTGCACGGCGACATTCTCGGCCACCGTCATCCAATCGACGAGGCCGAGATCCTGATGGATGAAGGCGATGGGCAAAGCATCGATGCCGGGGCGAACGGCATGCTCGCCAAAGAAAATCTCGCCGGCATCGGGCGGATAGACTCCCGCCAGGATCTTGATCAGCGTGGATTTGCCCGCGCCGTTCTGGCCGAGCAGCGCATGGACCTCGCCCGGGCGCAGGTCGAAATCCACATGGTCGAGGGCCAGCGTGCCGGTAAAGCGCTTAGTGAGCCCCGTGATGGTGAGCAGCCGATCGGAGGAAGCGCCGGCTCTTGGGAGCTGTTGGGCCTGGGCCATCGATGCTCGTCCACCTCTTCGCCACCGCTGCCCTCTTAGCCCCCCTCCCCCTGCGGGCCGTGAGGCCCGCGGCTTGAGGGGGGAGGGCCGGGGTGGGGGTGGCCCTATTCTCAACAATGCGGCCGGTTCAGCACAGACTCATTGTGATCCGCGGACGCGGATCGACCCCCACCCTAACCCTCCCCCGCTAGGGGGGAGGGGAGGATGTGGGATCGCCTATTGCGCCACGCCCCAGATCTCCAAGTAGTGTTTCTTGTAGTCGTTGCTGGGGATGAAGGTGTTCTGGTCGCCGCCTTCGGAATGGATGTTGTCCTTGGTCACCAGGAAGGGCGGCTGGACGAAGCCGCTGGGCGGTTGGTCGTGGAAGGCGCGGTTGAGCTCGTCGATCGCCTGATAGGCCTGCAGCTCGATGGGCTCCGACACGGTCACGACCTGATATTGGCCGCCCTTGCGGATGCGGTCATAGGCGGAGCGGTTGCCGTCGGCCGCGATCAGCTTCACCTGATCCGGATCGACACCGCCGGCCCTGAGGACGGGAACGGCGAAATCCCAATCGTTATCGCCCACCGATGTGGCGTAGAAGGGCAGGCCGAAACGCTGGACCCAGCTGGTCGTGAGCTGCGGCTGACGCTGGGCGGCTTCCGAAGCCGGCGAGTTCACATAGTCCAGGACCTTGCAGCCCGGGCATTTCTCGATTTCCGTCTTGGTCGCCATCGATTTCACTTCGGCGATGGCATATTCATTGTGGCTGAGGACCACCACCCGCGCCTTGCCGTCGGAATCGGCGATGGCCCAGGCGGCCTCCGCCTTGCCGATCTCGCGCGGGTCTTCCTGGATATTGACAAAGAGATTGAGGTCGGGTTGCGGACCGGGGAGGCCTGCCGCATGCAGCCCGACGAATTTGATTCCCTGAGCGACCCCTGAGCTGATCGGGTCCTTCAGGCTGGCGGCGTCAGCGAACATGGCGATGCCGTTGGGCTTCAGGGCGATGGCCTGGTTCATCCCGGCGAGCCAGGAGGTCGGGCTGCCCTTGCCGTCGATGACGGTGACCTTCCAACCGAGCTTCTCGGCGGCCTCCTTGATATAGACCCCGTAGAGATGCGAGATGTCGTTCTGCTCGTCGCCCGAGAGATAGACGATCGATTTGCCGGCATCGGGCTTGGGGGCCGAGGTCGGGCCCTCCCATTTCGTCTGCGGCCCCGCATAGCGGGCGACATCGGCCTTCGCCTGGGCGACCGCGTCCTGCGCGCGGGCGGCCGGGGCGAGGATGATCGCGGACGCCATCACGGCGGTAACCATTACCGCCGATGGGGTCACGAAGCTTCTACTTCCGTTACGCCACGACATTGGCTTTCCTCCTTGCTTGGTCCCGCGGCCTGATCATTTTTTGAAATGCGGGATGGTTGAAATCTTCTTGGGCGGGTTGACCGCCGCAGCTCGATCGAACGATCAGCCGCGGCGGGAGAATGATGCTTTCGGGCGGCCCTTCCGGGGACTTGATTCGCCGCAACAGCAGATTGGCCGCCTCCTCGCCGATCCGCCGCGCGCCGATCTCGACGGTGGTGAGGGCCGGGCGGTAATGCGCCGCCTCCGGGATATTGTCGAAGCCGATCACCGCGCAATCCTTGCCCGCCACCAGCCCGCGGTCGGCAAGCCCGACCAGCACGCCGAAGGCGCAGACGTCGTTGTGGCAGAGGATCGCCGTCGGATCGTCCCGACCACCGGTGAGCAGCCGGCCCACGGCCTTCTCGCCTTCCTCGCGGGTCGGCAGGCAATCGATGATCGGCCCGGTGGGCAGGCCGTGGCGCCGCAGCGTCTGGCGATAGGCATGGGCCCGGTCCCGGGCCGGGGAGGCGCGCCGGCCGCCGCCGACGAAGGCTAGGCGGCGGTGGCCGAGCGCGATGAGATGCTCGGCCGCCAGCGTCATGCCGAGGCGGAAATCGGCCCCGACATGATCGCTGCCGCGCCGGCCCAGGCGGCGCAGCATCTGCACCACCGGCAGGCCGAGGCGATGCAGCCGCTCGATGATCTCGGGATCCGTCCCTTCGGCCGGACTCAGCAGCAGGCCGTCGACCCGATGCTCGCGCATCCGCTCGATGAAGCGGTCCTGGCGCAGCGGCGATTCCGCGGTATTGGCGAGAAAGGCGACCCAGCCGGCGCGATCCAGCGCCTCGTCGATCCCCGCCGTCAGCTCGGCGTAGAAGGGATTAGTGATCTCGCAGACGATCAGCCCCACCGTCTGGGTCTGGCGCGCCCGGAGATTGGCCGCCGCCCGGTCATAGACATAGCCCAGCGAGGCGATGGAGGAGCGCACCCGCTCGCGGGTGGGAGGGGCGACAAGCGGGCTGTTGCGCAGCACGAGAGACACCGTGGCCGGCGACACCCCGGCCCGCTTGGCGATGTCCTTCACCGTGGCACGCTTCGGCATGGCAGTTCCGGCGCTCCCAGACTTCGCCGATCGGGCCGTCCTGCTTGGGCGCGGCCTCTCGATTTAGATCGATCTAAATTAAAGACTTTGGCAGCTTCGTCAAGATTGCGCCGCTCCAGGGCTTGGCTCGTCCCGGTCCCCTCGCCGAACATTCCCGCCTGTCGGCGCCCTCAGGCGCTGGGCGGAACTGGAGGTTTGACGCCGCCCCGACTTGGGCCCATCGTAGCTGCGCGGCGCCGTTCCGCCCCGGGGAGTGCGGGCATGGGAGAGCAGGCCGTCAGCGTATCGCGTGGGATGGGGGGATCGCCGGTTCCCGCGGCCGTCGGGAACGCGCGTCCGGGACCCTAGGCCGGGCCGCCGATGCCGGTCCACTATCACGACCTTCCGGTCTGTGGCTTCGGGGCGCATATGCCCCATGCGCCGGAATGTGCCGGCATGGGGGATATGATCTCCTGCGGCGAGGTCATCGATTCGGCCCATCCACAGTTCGGCCGCGCCCGCTGCGAGCACAAGCTGCCGCCGGCGAGCCCCGGCGACGTTGACCATTTCCATCCTTTGCCGGTCTGCGGATACGGCACCCACAAGCCGCATGCGCCGCAATGCGCCGGCCTCGGCCCGGAGGTTGTTTGCGGCGAGATCGTGGATCAGACGAATCCGAATTTCGGGCTGGCCATCTGCCGGCATCGATATCTGGAGCCGTCGTCGTCCTCGTCCTCGTCGTCCTCATCTTCGTCGCCGCTCTCCAGCTCCTCCTCGCCATCGACACCGAGCGACGGAAGCGGACCGTCCTCCTCATCGCCCTCGAGCA
>DATHQQ010000611.1:0-6263 GCA_035482595.1 Verrucomicrobiia bacterium | reverse complement strand
CACCTGCAGGTTGTTCTTGATGCGGTGATGGATCTCCTTGAGCATCGCATCCTTCTGCTCGATGGAGAGGCTGAGGCTCTGCTCATGCCGGGATATGCGCTCGGCCAAGGCCGTCAGCGTCTCGGCGAGCTGTCGCATCTCCTGTGGTCCGCGGCGCAAGGGCGGACGCGGCGAATAATCGCCGCGTCGAAGCGCGCGCGCTCTGCGCGAGAGGCTGCGAAGGCTGCGGGCCACCATGAAATGCCCGGCTAGGGCGGCCAGAAGCAGCGCCCAGACCATCATCGCGACGGGAACGATGACGGCGCGCCACAGGTTCTGGCGCGCCGAGTTCAGCAGGCGCGATTCCGGCAGCCCCACCAGGGTCAGCAAGCGGCTGCCCTGCAATGGCGTCACCACATAGATGCGCTGCCGGCCGTCGAGGCCCCTGCCGGCGAACTGCCGGATGCCGCCGCCCTCCGGCGCGGGCGCCAGCTGCTTGGCATCGGGCAAACCCCCCAGGGCGGGATGGGTCTTGAGGCTCTCCGGCGACAGATCCGCCAGGGAGACCAGCCCGGCAGAGGTCATGGCGTGCCCGCTGCGATCGATCAGATAGGCGCTCGCGTCGCCCGGCAGCCCCGGCTGGCGCGTCAGCGCATGCGCATCGATGCCGATGAACATGACGCCGCCGAAGGCAGGGTGCTTGTTGCCCAGCGGTGCGGCCACTGTGACGATGGGCTCCCCGGTCAGCTTGGACTCGATCAAATCGCTGACGAAGACCTCATTGGTTCGGCGCGTCTCCTGCCACCAGGGACGATCGGAGATATCGAGTCCGACGGCGTCGGCGCGGGAACTGCACAGGACATGGCCCAGGGCATCGGTGATGCCCATATAGCTGTATTCGGTCTTGAAGCCCTCGACGATCGCCGCCATCCGTGCGACGCAGCTCGACGATTGGAGCAGCAGATTTGGGACGACATTGGCGCGGGTCAGGGCTGTCAGAAGCCTTTTCGCCGAATCGGTCAGGGACTGGTCCTGGCTCGCCGCGAGCTCGCCGAGCTGGCGCATGGCTTCGACGCTCTGGGCCCGTCCCTCGCGATAGGCACCATAGGCCGCGATGATGCTGTAGATAACGATGGGCAGGAGAAGCAGGCCGAGCACGGCCATGAGGCGTGCATAGAGCGGGGCCATCAGCTGCTCGACGCGATCGCGCAGCCGGCGCGGCCCGGCAATGGGAGCTTGAGCGTCGACGGAGAGGGGGCGTTCTGGGAGCCAAGGCTGGGAGTCGGGCCGGGCTTGCGGCTTGCTCATCCCGACCGGCAGTGGTTCCGGGTCAATCTCCCCCTCCCTCGCGCTCCCCGCGGAGCGGTTTGTCCGCCGGCGCCTGCGCGGGCGCCTCGCCCAGCATGGCCTGCAGGTCGCGCCGGGCCCGCGACACTCGGCTCTTGATGGTGCCAACGGCGCAGCCGCAGATGGCAGCCGCCTCTTCATATTTGAAGCCGTCGGCGCCCACAAGCACCAGGGCCTCGCGCTGCTCCGCCGGAAGCTTACTGAATGCCCGGCGGAAATCGTCGAACTCGAGCCCCGCCTGCTGGGCCGGCGATGTGGCATGCATCTCCATATCCGCGGCCTCGAGGGGCCGGAACAGGGACGGATTGCGGCGGAATTCGTTGAAGTAGAGGTTTCGCAGGATGGTGAAGATCCAGGCCTTGAAATTGGTACCGGGGGTGAATTGCTCGGCGGCTCCCAACGCCCGCAGCACCGCGTCCTGGACCAGATCGTCCGCCCGGTCCCGGTCGCCGGTGAGCGAGCGGGCGAAGGCGCGAAGATGGGGCAGACAGGCGATGACTTCCTCTTCCACCACGGAAGAGCGCGAGCGGGGAGGGCTCAGCGGTGCGGTACTCATGACTTCCCCCTGCATCCGGCGCGAGGGTGCCCGGGGCAAGCCCAGGGGCAAGCGATGGACTTTTGGTTGAATTTCGCACGTCGCATGTGACTTGCCGACCTCACCCGGATTCCGAGAATGACGGAGACTCCGGCTCCGTGGCCGGCCGTCCCTAGGAGGTATTCGCCGCTAAACCGAGGGCTCAGTCGTCGAGCTTCGGAATGCGCTTGACGATATCGAGCAATTCCTTGGGCACAGGCTCATCAACGACTTCCTGGTACATATCGCGAACCTTTCGCTCCAACCAGCGCTCTTCCAAAGTGTTTCGCGGACGCTGCATGGCCTTCGTACCTTTCACCGCCGGATCCTTGCTGCCCCCTCCTTTGCTCTGCCCATCACTCATGACACTGACCTTATTGCATGCGAGCGCCGACCGGCTCTAGCGCCCGGTAGGCGTTGGCAACTGTGGCCCAATTCCCCGCCCGTGCAACAACCCACATCCTGCAGCAAAGCGACAAACGGCCGATCACAAGCTTGCGTTCCGCCACTTCATAACCGATGTCCCGATAATTGGTTGCATCCGGCTGAACCGAGGCGTAGGAGGACTCGCGCCCTCAAATTGCCACTGGCACGGGATATGATATGTCCCATCTGACACGCTCCGCTTCCCGCCGGCACCACCGTCAGTCCGGCCGTGTCACCTTCAAGAGTGCAAGCTGAGGCCAAGGCTGGCTCGAGCATGAGCTCCCGCCCACCGATAATGACGTAAAGCAAGACCAGGATTAAGGAAGAAGACGCCATGTCGGAGCTGAAGCACCAGATCATCCAGCAGCTGCCCTATCTGCGGCGCTACGCTCGCGCTTTGACCGGCTCGCAGCAGACCGGCGACCAGCAAATTCGCTTCTGCCTCGAGGCCCTGCTCCAGGCGCCCGAACGGCTCAAGGGCGGCAGCCTGCCGGTGCAGCTCTTCCGGCTGTTTCATCAGACTGTGGACAAGCCCGTTGCCGCCGCAGCCGGGACGGCGGGGGCCGGGAAGGGCGGGGCGGCAGATCTGATGGAGCGCCGCGTCGGCGAGCGGCTGGCCCAGCTCGCGCCCAGCGACCGCCAAGCCCTGCTCCTGGTCCATCAGGAGGGATTTTCCCAGGCCGAGGCGGCCGAGATCCTGGGGCTCGACGCGGCGGAGATCGCCCAGCGCCTGGACCATGCCTGGTCCAATCTGAAGCGCCAGCCAGCGACCGACGTCCTCATTATCGAGGACGAGCCGGTGATCGCCATGGATGTGGCGGAAATCGTGAAAAGCCTCGGCCATCGCGTGATCGGCATTGCCGCGCGCGCCTCCCAGGCGGTGGCCACGGCCCGCGAGGCGAAGCCGGGCCTGATCCTCGCGGATATTCAGCTCGAGGACGGCAGCTCGGGCATCACGGCGGTGCAGACCATCCTGACGGCGGCGGAGGTCCCCGTCGTCTTCGTCACGGCTTTTCCCGAGCGGCTCCTGACCGGCGAGACGCTGGAGCCCGCCTTCGTCGTGACCAAGCCCTTCGACGCTGCGGCGCTCAAGGTCGCGATCTCCCAGGCTTTGTTCTTCTCCAGCAAGGCTTAGCAATTTCAGGCCCGATGGCGGCCGGCTATCGGCGCCGGGCCCGAGCGAATCCGATACGACATGCGCGGCGGGGAAGCTCCGAGAGGCGGATGCCGCCGCTCCTCCTCAGCGGGCACCGGGTCCCCGCAGGGCGCCCACCGTCTCGACGATCAGCCGATAATCCTCCGGCCGGCGATGGGCGGCGAAATTGAAGATGTTCTGCTTGATGTAGGTCCCGGCATCGAGGTCGGCGACGGCCAGGATCAGCTCGTCTTCCAGGCTCGCGCTCTGGGCCATGATCTCACCATTGGGTGAGATGATGGCGCTGCCGCCCATCATATCGACCCCGCCTTCGCAGCCCGCTTTGGCGACGCCCACCACCCAGGTCCCGTTCTGATAGGCGCCGGCCTGCATGGTCAGATGATTGTGGAAGGCGCGCAGATGCGGTGGCTCGAAGATCTGGCCATTGACCGCGGGGGTGTTGTAGCCGATTAGCACCAGTTCCACCCCCTGCAGCCCCAGCACCCGGAAGGCCTCCGGCCAGCGCCGGTCGTTGCAGATCAATATGCCCAGCACGCCGCCCAGGGCATCCCATGTCTTGAAGCCGAGATTGCCGGGCTCGAAATAGCGCTTCTCCAGGTGCTGGAATCGGCGGGTCGGGTCAGGCTCGGCATGGCCGGGCAGATGGATCTTGCGGTATTTGGCGATGATGGCGCCGCCGTGATCCACCAGGATCGCCGTGTTGAAGCGCCGCTCGCGACCTTCTTCGACCACCCGCTCGGCAAAGCCCAGATGAAACGCGATGCCGAGGCGCTTTGCCTCCTCGAACAGCGGCAGGGTCGCCGGCGACGGCATCTCGCTTTCATAGTAGGACTCGAGCTCTTCGGCATCCGTGATATGCCAGCGCGGGAAGAAGGTGGTGAGGGCGAGCTCGGGGAAGACCACCAGTTCCGCGCCGCGTCCCTTCGCTTCGCGCATCAAGGCGATCAGTCGCTGTACGACCTTGGCGCGGGGCTCGTCGCGGCCGATGGGGCCGAGCTGAGCCCCCGCGATGCTGAGACGTCGCGCCATGATCTCTCCCCTCAAGCCTGAGCTTCGAGCTGGAGCGTCAGCTGCGCCAGGCCGACCGCCGCTTGAACAGGATCGACCACGGGAATTCCGAGCCGGTCCTGCAGGGCCTTGCGATATCGGGCCATGCCGGCGCAGCCGAGCAGCAGCACATCGGCGCCATCCTCTTTCTTGAGCTGTCCGCCCACCTCGACGAGGCGCGCCAGGACGAGATCGGCCTGGCCCAGGGCGCTCACGCCCATCTCGATGGCCCGGTCGCCGGCGAGCCGGGCGCCGAGGCCGAGGGAGGCGACATACCGGCGATGCCGCGGGATGGAGCGGCGCAGGATGGAGATGATTCCGAAGCGGTCACCCTTGGTCAGCGCCAGCGAAAAGCCGCTTTCGGCGATGCCGAAGACCGGCATGTCGAGGGCTTCGCGCAGGCTGTGGAGCCCGGGATCGGAGAAGCAGGCGATGACCAAAGCGCTGGTGGCGTTGCTCTCCCGTTGGGCCAGGCGCAGCAGCGGCTCGACCACCATATCGACTTGAACCTGGGTCTCGATGCCGGGCGGGCCCTCCGCCAAAGTGGCGCAATCGATGACGGGGCCATTCGGAATGCGCAAGCAGGCGACGGCCGCGTCGATCTCTCCGGTCACCCGCTCATTGCTGTTGGGATTGACGACCAGGATGCGCTGGGTCATGCGCTGGCCCGCGCGCGGGCTTCGGGCGCGGCGCGCGGCGGCGCGCCGCCGGGACGCAGAAAGCGGCCATCCCCCGGCCGGGCGATGACCTGCTCGCCATCGAAGATCTTGCGGCCCCTGAGATAGGTGGCGGCGATGCGCAGCGAAATGGGCAGCCCGTGATAGGGGCTCCAGGGCGCCCGCTCGCTATGCTGGCGCGCTTCGTCGATCTTCCAGGATCCGCGCTCGGCGACGGCGAAATCCGCATCGGCGCCGATCCGAATGGCGCCCTTTTGCGGATAGAGGCCGAAATGGCGCGCGGGCGCCTCGGCCAGCAGCCGCGCCACCGCTTGGGGGGTGAGGCCGCGCTGCGCGACGGCGGCGGTATAGAGCAAGGGCAGCAGCACCGCCACCCCCGGCGCGCCGGCGGGGGTGGCGAAGATATTCTCGTCGTTCTTGCGGGCGAGCGGCCATGAGCAATGGTCGGAGGAGACGAAGGCGACCTGGCCCTCGATCAGCCGCTGCCAGATCCCATCCCGCTCATTCGAGCGGATCGGCGGGTTGACCTTGCCGCGGGCCCCGGCGCGGATGACATCGACCTCGATCAGGATCAGATAGTGGATGCAAGTCTCCGCGGTGGCCTGGAATCCCTGCTGGCGATAGCTCCTCGCCATGTCGAAGCCGCGGGCGAGCGAGGAATGGACAATATGGACCCGCGCGCCTGTGGCTGCGCCGATCTCCAGCAGCACGGCATTGGCGACGAGCTCGGCCAAAGGCGGACGCGCGGCGTTATGGGCATCGGCGCGAAGGCGGCCGGCGGCCTTCGCCCGGGCGATGGAATCGTCGACCAGCTCCTGGTCTTCGTTATGGACGGCCACGGTCAGGCCGGTCTCGGCGATGGCGCGAAAAGCCCGCTCCATCTCGGGATGGGTGATCCGGGGAAAGCGCTTCGGATGGCTCTCATAGGTGGAGATCTTGAAGGCCGCGACTCCGGCATCGGCCAGGCGGCGGATCATGGCCACGTCGACCTGCTTGGCGACGGTACCGTAGAGCGCCACATCGACATGGGCCTTGGCCTCGAGCACCTCGATCTTGC
>DATHQQ010000610.1:0-4227 GCA_035482595.1 Verrucomicrobiia bacterium | reverse complement strand
TCATGGACAAGATGGTGGTGGATGACTGGGGGCAATGCCGCAAGGGGCTGCCCTTCGGGGCGCTGCGCCGGCATGTCGATACGGATAAGCTCACCGAGGCGAATCTCCATGCCGAGCTCGGCCAGATCGTCGCCGGGCTGAAGCCCGGCCGGGAGACGCCCGAGGAGACCATCCTGCTCTGGCATCGGGGCCTCAGCATCACCGATATCGCGCTGGGGCATGCCTTGCTGGAGAAGGGCGCCCGGCTCGGCATCGGCCAGAGCTTGCGGTTTTTCTAAAAATGCTATGATTGGCGCAGCACGGCAGGAGAGGATTTGACCATGGCCCAGGCCTCGGTGACCAAGATCGATCACAAGACCCGCTGGTCCGAAGCGGAGTGGGAGACGCGGGTGCAGCTCGCGGCCTGCTATCGCCTGGTGGCGCGGTATCGCATGACGGATACGATCTATACCCATATCTCCGCCCGGGTGCCGGGGGTGGAGGATCAATTCCTGCTCAATCCCTATGGGCTGATGTTCGACGAGATCACCGCCTCCAGCCTGGTGAAGATCGACCTCGACGGGCGCCTGGTGGAGGAGAGCGACTATCGCGTCAACGCCGCGGGCTTCACCATCCATAGCGCGATCCATGCCGCCCGCCATGACGTGTTCTGCGTACTCCACACCCATACGAGGGCGGGCATGGCGGTGGCCTGCCAGAAGCAGGGGTTGCTGCCGCTGAACCAGATCTCGCTGCAGTTCTACAACCGCCTCGCCTATCACGATTACGAGGGCATTGCGCTGGACCTCGACGAGCGGCCGCGGCTGGTGGCCTCCCTCGGCGACAAGCGGTCGATGATTCTCACCAATCACGGGCTGCTGACCGCGGGCCGCACCATCCCCGAGGCCTTCAGCCTGATGTTCTATCTCGAGCGGGCCTGCGAGATTCAAATCGCCGCCCTTTCCGGCGGATCGGAGCTCGTCATCCCCTCGCCGGAGGTCTGCGAAAAGACCGCCCGGCAGTCGGAGCATGAGAATGACGCCCCGCTCGGCGATCAGGAATGGGCCGCCCATATGCGCGCCCTCGACCGCGAGGATCCGAGCTACCGGAACTAGGAGGCGAGCATGAACGAAGACGTCTTCAACATGAGTCTCCGCAAATTCCTGAAGAAGGTCGGCATCACCGGACAGCGCGCGATCGAAGAGGCGGTGCGGGACGCCGTGGCGAAGGGCAAGCTCAAGGGCAATGAGAAGCTGCCGGCGGAGATGACGCTGACCCTGGGCGGCACCGGGCTCAGGCTGGTGATCGACGGGGAAATCGAGCTGGCCTAGGTCCCCTCCCGTCATTCCCGCGAAAGCGGGAATCCAGGGCCACAGGCTCAAACCTCGCCCGTCATCCCTGGATTCCCGCTTTCGCGGGAATGACGAAAGAAAAAGGCGTTTGGGGGCAGCGGAAGCGCTACTCCGCCGCCTCGACATGCTCCGCCGCCGGCTCCACCTTCGCCGCGCAGAACTTGAACTCCGGGATCTTGCCGAAGGGGTCGAGCACGGGGTTGGTGAGGAAATTGGCCGGGGCCTCGGCGAAGCAGAAGGGGATGAAGACCATTCCTTCCGGCACGTCGCGGTCGAGGCGTGCCTTGAGCTCGATGGTGCCGCGCCGGGTCGTGACCCGGACCCTATCGCCGGCACGTAGGTCCATGCGGCGCAGATCGCGCCGGTTCAGCAGCGCCACCGCTTCGGGCTCGATATTGTCCAGCACCGTGGCGCGCCGCGTCATGGCGCCGGTATGCCAATGTTCCAGCATCCGGCCGGTCGAGAGCACCATGGGATAATCCGCATCGGGCATTTCGTCCGGCGCCGTCAGATCGGTGGGCACCACCTTGGCGCGGCCCGAGGCCGTGGGGAAGCCGTTGGCGAAGATGATCTCATTGCCCGGCTTGTCCGGCGCGTCGCAGGGATATGTGACCGAACCTTCCCGCTCCAGCCGTTCCCAGGTGATGTTGTTCAGGGAGGGCATGACCTGGGCCATCTCCGTGAAGACCTCGCCGGGATGGCTGTAATTCCAGGGTAGGCCGATTCGCTGCGCCAGCTCCTGGATCAGCTCCAGATCCTGGCGCGCCTCGCCCGGCAGCTTGATGGCGGGACGGCCGATCTGGATCTGGCGGTTGGTGTTGGTGTAGCTCCCGAGCTTCTCCGCATGGGCCGAGGCCGGCAGGACCACATCGGCATGCCAGGCGGTCTCCGTCAGGAAGATGTCCTGGACCACCAGATGCTCGAGCTTGGCGAGCGCGCTGCGGGCATGATGCTGGTCGGGATCCGACATGGCCGGATTCTCGCCCATGACATACATGGCCTTGATCTGGTCGGCGTGGATCGCATTGATGATCTCGACCACGGTCAACCCCCGCTTGGGATCGAGCTTGGTGCCCCAGAAGGCCTCCATCCGTTCGCGGATCTCGACATTCTCCACCGAGAGATAGTCGGGGAAGACCATCGGGATGAGGCCGGCATCCGAGGCGCCCTGGACATTGTTCTGGCCGCGCAGCGGATGCAGCCCCGTCCCGGGCCGCCCCATCTGGCCGGTGATCATCGAGAGCGAGATCAGGCAGCGGGAGTTGTCGGTGCCATGGACATGCTGGGAGATCCCCATGCCCCAGAAGATGATGGAGGCCCGGCTGCGGGCATAGGTCCGCGCGACCTCGCGCAGACGCTCGGCGGGAATGCCGCAGAGCGGTGCCATCTTCTCCGGGCTGTAGTCGGCGACCTTCGCCTTCAGAGCCTCGAACCCTTCGACATTGGCCTCGACATATTGCCGGTCCACCATGCCTTCATCGATGATGGTGTGGATCAGGGCGTTCAGCAGCGGCACATCGGTTCCCGGCTTGAACTGCAGATGCCAGGTGGCGAAGCGCGACATCTCCTGGGTCATGGGATCGATGATGATCAGCTTCACCCCGCGCTTGACCGCCTGCTTGAAGAAGGTGGCGGCGACGGGATGGTTCTGGGTCGGCCGGGCCCCGATCACGATGATGACCTCGGCATCGGCGGCCGCGGTGAAGGGCGCCGTGACCGCTGCCGAGCCGACGCCTTCCATCAGCGCGGCGACGGAGGAGGCGTGGCAGAGCCGGGTGCAATGATCGACATTGTTGGTGCCGAAGCCGGTGCGCACCAGCTTCTGGAACAGATAGGCCTCCTCGTTCGAGCCCTTGGCCGAGCCGAAGCCCGCCAGGGACTGGGGGCCTTCTCGGTCCCGCATGGATTTCAGCCCGGCGGCGGCAACATCGAGAGCCTCCTCCCAGCTCGCCTCGCGGAAGACCTCCCCCCAGGCATCGTCGGCGATCTGCATATGCGGATCCTTGGCGATGCCCGCCTTGCGGATCAGCGGCTTGGTCAGGCGATGGGGATGCTCGACATAATCGAAGCCGAAGCGTCCCTTGACGCAGAGGCGGTTGCGATTGGCGGGCCCGTCGCGGCCGTCGATCTGGACGATCTTCTCGTCCTTGACGAAGACCTTGGTCTGGCAGCCGACGCCGCAATAGGGGCAGACGCTGTCGACACTGCGCTCGGGATAGACCGCGCGGATCTGGAGATCGTCCAGCAGCGAGGCCTCCATCAGCGCGCCGGTCGGGCAGGCCTGGACGCATTCGCCGCAGGCGACGCAGGTGGATTCTCCCATGGGATCGTCGAAATCGAAAACGACTTTGGACCCATGGCCGCGATAGGCCATGCCGATGACGTCGTTGACCTGGACCTCGCGGCAGGCGCGGACACAAAGATTGCAGTTGATGCAGGCGTCGAGATTGACGCGCATCGCCTTGTGGCTGATATCGAGCACCGGCCGCTCGCCGGCGGGAAAGCGCGAGGCCGCCAGGCCGATCTTGTCGGTCCAGGCCCAGAATTTCGATTCCGGATCATGGGCGATGGTGCGTGCCGGCTGGTCGGCCAGCAGCAGCTCGAAGACCATGGAGCGGGATTTCTTCGCCCGGTCCGTGGATGTGGCGACCTTCATGCCGGCCGCGGGCTTGCGGATGCAGGAGGCGGCCAAGGTGCGCTCGCCCTCGATCTCCACCATGCAGGCACGGCAATTGCCGTCGGCCCGATAGCCCGGTTCCGGCGAATAGCAGAGATGGGGGATCTCCTCGCCGAGCCGTGCGGCGACCTGCCAGATGGTCTCGCCATCCTCAGCCTCGACCTCCTGGCCGTTAAGGGAGAAGCGGATCGCCATGATCGATCATCCTGTCGTGAACAA
>DATHQQ010000609.1:0-2879 GCA_035482595.1 Verrucomicrobiia bacterium | reverse complement strand
AGCCGCGGCGACCTTGGGGGCGGGGCGACTGCAGACCTTCCTGCGCGTGGTCCTTCCGGCCATCCTGCCGGCGCTCCTTACCGGCGTGGCGCTGGCCTTTGCCCGCGGTGTCGGTGAATACGGCTCGGTCATCTTCATCGCCGGTAACATGCCGATGATCTCGGAGATCGCCCCGCTGCTGATCGTCGTCAAGCTGGAGCAATACGACTATGCGGGGGCGGCCGCGGTCGGCGTCGCCATGCTGCTGATCTCCTTCCTGCTCCTTCTCCTGATCAATCTGCTGCAGCGCTGGAAGACCGCGCAGGGATCTACCTGAGTCATGGCCGATTCATTTCATGGCGCACGACGTCGGGCGGTCAGCGAGCCCGGCCTGGTCAAATGGGGTCTTCTCGCGGTGGCCCTGGTCTACCTGGTGCTGTTCCTGGTGCTGCCCCTGGCCTCGGTCTATGCCCAGGCGCTGGCCGACGGCTTCGGCCATTTCTTCGCGGCGATCCTGGATCCCGATGCGCTGGCCGCGGTGCGGCTGACGCTGGTGGTGGCGGCGATTGCCGTGCCGCTCAACCTCGTCTTCGGGCTGGCCGCGGCCTGGACCGTCGCCAAATTCGACTTCAGGGGCAAGAGCCTCCTGATCACCCTGATCGATCTGCCCTTCTCCGTCTCGCCCGTGGTATCGGGCCTGATCTATGTCCTCATGTTCGGGGCTCAGGGCTGGCTCGGGCCCTGGCTCCAGGCCCATGACATCCAGATCATCTTCAATGTCTCGGGCATCGTGCTGGCGACGATCTTCGTCACCTTTCCCTTCGTCGCCCGCGAGCTCATCCCGCTGATGCAGCAGCAGGGGAGCGAGGAGGAGGAGGCTGCCATCGTGCTGGGTGCCGGCGGCTGGCAGACCTTCTGGCGCGTCACCTTGCCGAATGTGAAATGGGGCCTGCTCTATGGCGTGCTGCTGTGCAACGCCCGGGCCATGGGCGAGTTCGGCGCGGTCTCCGTGGTCTCGGGCCATATCCGCGGCGAGACGCTCACCATGCCGCTGCAGGTCGAGATGCTCTACAATGACTACGATTTCGTGGGCGCCTTCGCGGTCGCCTCGCTTCTGTCGCTGCTGGCCCTGGTGACGCTGACGCTGAAGAGCCTGCTCGAATGGCGCTTCCTGCGCGCCACCCGGCAGTCGACCCTATGAAGGCCCTGTGCCCCGAGATGAACCAAACACAAACCTGCTGCATTATCGGCGCGTCGATCCGGCGAAAGAGATACGGGCGATGAGCGTCGAGCTGAAAGGCATCATCAAGCGCTTCGGCGATTTTACCGCTCTCGACGGCATCGATCTCAGCATCCGGGCCGGCGAGTTCGTCGCCTTGCTCGGCCCCTCCGGCTCCGGCAAGACGACGCTCCTGCGCATCATCGCCGGGCTCGAATATGCCGATGAGGGCCATCTGGCCATCGCCGGCGAGGATGCCGCAACACGCAGCGCGAAGGAGCGGGGGATCGGCCTCGTCTTCCAGCATTACGCGCTGTTCCGCCATATGACGGTGTTCGAGAACGTCGCCTTCGGCCTCCGGGTCAAACCGCGCGCCGAGCGCCCGCCGAACCGGGAGATCCGCGAGCGGGTCGAGCGGCTTCTCGATCTCGTCCAGCTCGGCCAGTTCGCCGGACGCTACCCCAACCAGCTTTCCGGTGGCCAGCGCCAGCGCGTGGCGCTCGCCCGCGCGCTCGCCATCGAGCCGCGGCTGCTGCTGCTGGACGAGCCCTTCGGCGCTCTCGATGCCAAGGTCCGCAAGGAGCTGCGCCGTTGGCTGCGGCGCCTGCATGACGAGATGGGGCTGACCAGCCTCTTCGTGACCCATGACCAGCAGGAGGCGCTCGAGCTCGCCGACCGGGTGGTGGTGATGGATCACGGCCGCATCGAGCAGGTCGGCCCCCCCGACGACGTCTATGCCGACCCCGCCACGCCCTTCGTCTTCGATTTCATCGGCCATTCCAACCGTTTCGAAGGGCTGGTCACGGGCACCGGCCTCAGCCTCGGTGGGGTGGCGCTAGGCGCGGTCCCCGCGGGCTCGCCTAAGGGCAAGGTCGCCGTCTATGTCCGTCCCCATGACATCGATCTGGCGCCCGAGGGTGCACCGGGGACCCTTCCGGCGAAGATCCTCCAGCGGCTGCCAGCCGGCTCGGTTCACCGGCTCGAGGCGCAATCCCCGGCGGCCGAGCAGGCCGTCGAGATCGAGCTCCCCCTCTCGATCGAGCTGCCCGGGGATCTTGCCCCCGGCATGGCGGTGGGCCTGCGGCTCACCAGCTACAAGCTCTTCGCAGACTGACCGGGGTCGACGCCCGCGCCGTCTCAACCGGCTTTGGCTCGTATTCCTCAGTTACCCGGTGGAATCCACCTGAAGTTGCTTTCTTCCCGAAGCCTTGGCACGTCAGCTTCCGGGCGCGGCGCTGACGGCAGCTAGTGACCCAGGCTGTGCGAAAACTCAACGGACACAGATCACGCCCCAGATTGCGAAATGCGACGCCAGCCTCACCCGGCCGGCAGTCGCTTCGCGCCGAACGCGTTCACCGCGTGAAGCATGTTGAAAGCCAGGATCGAGAGCGCCGCCTCCGCCTTCACCGAAATCCCGTTGCACAAACTTAGAAGGAAAACTTGCAAATTTTCCTTCTAAGTTTATATACGGGCCATGAGCGAAGGCGCCGAACCCCCAACGTCGTTGGAACAGGCGGTCACCGGCTTACTGCTGGCGACCGGCCAGCTGACCCGCCGACTGCGGGCTGAGACCAATTTACGTGAGCTGACCTGGTCGCAGGTAGCGATCATGGCGCGCTTGGACGGGGCGGGACCGATGACGACGGCTGATCTCGCCCGTGCCGAGTCGGTCAAACCTCAG
>DATHQQ010000608.1:0-4069 GCA_035482595.1 Verrucomicrobiia bacterium | reverse complement strand
AGCGAACGGAACAGCCCATCCGCTCGATGAGCTGGGCGAGCACGGCGCGCGAGGGTGGCGTCTTCAGATACTCGATCACCTCCGGCTCGATGCCGGCATCGCGCATCAGCCCAAGCACGTTGCGCGAGGTTCCGCAGGCGGGATTGTGATAGATCGCGAAATCCACGGAATCCCCCTCAGCCACAGGCGGTCTCCTTCGCGGCGACCTTCGGCGGGCAGCAAGGTGACAAATCCGCGAGCAGCGGCGCGCAGATCTCCGGACGGCCGCCGCAGCAATCCTGGACAAGATAACCGGCAAGCTCCCGCACGGCGTCGAGACGCGCGCGATAGACGATCGACCGGCTCTGCCGCTCGGCGGTGATCAGCCCGGCGCGGGTCAGGATCGCAAGATGCGTCGACATGGTGTTGTGGGGGACGGCCATCCTGCGGGCGACCTCGCCCGCCGGCAGCCCCGCCGGCTCGTTCTCGATCAGCAGCCGGAAGACCTCGAGCCGCGTCGGTTGGGAGAGGGCGGAGAAGACGAGGACGGCATGCTCAGTTTCCATATGTCGAGACTAGACGACATATGGACAGTTAGCAAGATGTCTCGTCAATCGGCGATCAGATATTCCACATCGCGGGGCCGGCAGTCAGGGCCGTTCAGCGGCAGCATATCGACGGGGCAGGCCGAGAGCGCGATCACGCAATCCAGTTCGGCACGGAAGCTCACATGATCGCCGGGGCGGCTGACCGGGGGCAGGATCTTGAAGCTCCCGTCCGGGGCGACGGGAACATTCATGAAAAGATTGAGCGCCGTCGGCACGGACGCGAGCGGCTCGACACCCAGGCTGCCGAGCGCGCCCCGCCAATTATCGGCGCAGTTGCGGTGATAACCCTTGACGCCGAGCTGCTCATAGCGCGTGGCATCGCAGCAGGGAAACAAGGTGTCGTGCACCCCCGGCGAGCTGTCCGCCGTCATGGTCAGGATCGGCCGGCGCAACTGCGTCCAGAGCTGGTCGCCCGCGCGCGGCTGGAGGCGATACCAGACATTGCGGGAGTGATGGATGGAGAGGGTTTCCGCCAGATCGCCGGCGTTATGGGCGAAGAGATCGACCACCTGGCTGCCATGGGTATTGACGATCCGCACTTGCTGGCCGCGTTTCAGATGAAACGCGGCGCCCTCGCCGCCCTTGATGATCGGCATGCTGCCTCTCCCGTTCGCGCTCTGCGATACCGACCCTACGCCCCCGGCTGATCGTGATCCGGGAAGAAGGCCTGGACGCCGCCGATCTTGTAGCCGGCGATGGCCGCCTGGCCCTCGGGGGAGATCAGCCAGTCGATGAAGGCCTGGGCGTCGGCGACCTTCACCTTCGGGAATTTGGCCGGGTTCACCAGGATCACGCCATATTGGTTGAAGAGCTTCTTGTCGCCCTCCACGAGCAGCGCCAGATGCTGCTTGTTCGCGAATTTGCTCCAGGTCGCGCGGTCGGCCAGGGTATAGGCGTCCATGGCCGCCGCCGTGTTGAGGGTCGCCCCCATGCCCTGGCCCAGGTTCTTGTACCAGCCGCCCGAGGCGGCCTTCACATCGACCCCCGCCTGCTTCCAGAGCCTGAGCTCCATCCGGTTGGTGCCGCTGTCATCGCCGCGCGAGGCGAAGGAGGCCTTGGCCGCGGCGATCTTCTGGAAGGCATCCACCGCCTTGGCGTCGCCCTTGATCTGGGCGGGATCGGATTCGGGCCCGACGATGATGAAGTCGTTGTACATCAGCGGCTCGCGCTTCACGCCATAGCCATCGGCGACGAATTTCTCCTCGCCGGCCCGATCATGGACGAAGAGCATATCGGCATCGCCCTGCTGCCCGATCTTGAGGGCTTGGCCGGTCCCCACCGCGACCACGCGCACCTCGATGCCGGTCTTCTTGGTGAAGATCGGCAGCAGATATTCGAACAGCCCGCTGTCCTGGGTCGAGGTCGTCGAGGCGATGGTGATGAAGCGGTCGCCGGCCCAAGCCGTTCCGGCAAAAGCCGTAAGGATGAGCGCGGCGGCGAGGAAGATCCGTCTCGAGAGCGTCACCATGTCAATTCACCTTTGAGGAACGCGGCGGCCTCGGGCGTGGCCGGTCCGGCGAAGAAGGGTGCTGCCGGGCCGGTCTCGACGAGGTGGCCATGGTTGAGGAATAGGATCTCATCGGCCAAGCGGCGTGCCTGGCCCAAATCATGAGTGGTCATCACGATCTTGGTGCCGGAGCGATGGATCGACTGCACCAGCTCTTCCACGGCGCGGGTGGCCGCGGGATCCAGGCTCGCCGTCGGCTCGTCCAGAAATAATACTTCCGGCTCCAGCGCCCAGGCGCGCGCCAGGGCCAGGCGCTGCTGCTCGCCGCCGGAGAGCACACGGGCCGGCCGATGGGCAAGCGCGCTGAGACCGGTGCGCCGCAGGACCTCGGCGATCCGCTCCCGCCGCTCGCTTCGGCCGAGGCCCCGCAGCTTGAGGGCGAAGCCGATATTCCCGGCCGCCGAGCGGCGCAGCATGATCGGGCGCTGGAAGACCATGGCCTGGCGCCGGCGCAGCGCCGCACCCGAGCCGCGCCATTGGACGCGCCCGGCGGTGGGCTGGATGAGGCCGTGGCAGAGCCGCAGCAGCAGGCTCTTTCCCGCGCCGTTGGGGCCGAGGATGATGGTGCGCGGACCGGCCGCGAGCTCGATATCGATGTCGGAAATTCGCATCTGCCCGCCCGCGGCATAGCCCACGCCTTCCAACCGGAGCGGCAGGATGGAGGCGCCGTCGCGCCCATTGCCGGCAGCGATCATGGGTGGCGTCCCGTCAGATCGCGGATGACGAAGGCCGCCCCGTTCACCCCGAGGGAGAGGACGATCAGGATGATCCCGAGGCCGAGCGCCAGGGCCAGATCGCCCTTCGAGGTCTCGAGCGCGATCGCCGTCGTCATCATCCGCGTCACGTGATCGATGTTGCCGCCCACGATCATGACCGCGCCCACCTCGGCGCTCGCCCGGCCGAAGCCGGCGAGGAGCGCGGTCATGAGGCTGAAGCGCCCGTCCCAGAGCAGGGTCGCGATGGCGCGGCGCGGGCCGCAGCCGAGTGACTGCAGCTGCTCCCGATACTCGCTCCAGAGATCCTCCACCAGCTGGCGGGTGAGGGCGGCGATGATGGGGGTGACGATCACGATCTGAGCCAGGATCATGGCGGTGGGCGAGAAGAGCAGGCCGAAGACGCCCAGCGGCCCGGAGCGCGACAGCAGGAGATAGACGATCAGCCCGACGACCACCGGCGGCATGCCCATGAGGGAGCTGAGCAGGATCGCGGCGAAGCGCCGGCCCGGGAATTGGAACAAGGCGAGGGCGGCGCCCAGGGGCAGCCCGATCAAGGCGGCGCAAAGCACGGCGGTCAGGCTGACGCGCAGCGACAGCAGCACGATCTCGATCAGCCCGGCGTTCAGGCTGATCATCAGATGCAAGGCCGAGGCGAAGGCGTCCTGGATCGTCTGCATGAAGGGTTGCGCCCCGGATCCCGTGGCGGCCGCGGACATGGCGTCCGAAAGCCGTCGGTCCTGGCGCCGGTTCTAACGGCCGGCGGACCGCAGGACAACAGCCATGATGGGCATGATAGTCACAGACTATTATATCATCAGAATTAACAATTTTCCTCTATCATAGGGAATTGCTATCTCTCCCCTGCCGACGCCGCGTCATCGCGCCGGAGAGGAAGAATGCATGCCAGAAACGACCTTCTCGGAGGAAGCCGAGCTTCAGCGGTTGATTGCGGCGCATCGCGACCAGCCGGGCGCCCTCCTGCCGATCCTCCATGCGGTGCAGGCGGCTTTCGGCTATGTCGACGGTGCGGCGGTGCCCATCATCGCCAAGGCGCTGAACCTGTCCCGCGCCGAGGTCCATGGCGTCCTCACCTTCTATCATGATTTCCGCCGCGAGCCCGCGGGGCGCCATGTGCTGCGCCTCTGCCAGGCCGAGGCCTGCCAAGCCATGGGCTGCGAGAAGCTGGCCGAGGGGCTCCGCGCCCGCCTCGGCATCGATTTTGGCGGCACCACGCCCGATGGGCGCCTGACCCTGGAGAC